>NZ_QWGI01000006.1:145447-147953 GCF_003435125.1 Clostridium sp. AM25-23AC
CAAAAAGAGGGCGAAAAGAGGGGGAAGTGGTTCCCAAAGTGGTTAACCGAGAGCCGATTTTTGGGGTGCTTTTCATCCCTCCTTTCCCTCGTTTTTTGGCTGTGGCAGTTTGGCATAGTTTGAGCTAATTTGAATAATTGAATATGAATTTGATGTAGCACACAGTATAAATGCTGGGTGCTTTTTTCATTTCAGGAACTCGTATTCCGGCGATAGAAAGAGCCGTCACTTCACTGTTAATTTTGAAGTGGCGGCTTTTTCTATTTCCAGAAGCAACAGCAATAATTAGAAATGAGGTGAAGTCAATGAACACGCAAATCATCGCCATCGCCAACCAGAAAGGCGGCGTTGGTTATGCATAGTAGGTAATTATGGAAAGTTGGAGAACAGAAACCTGATATATTCAGCATTTCTTTCTCCAATTACTTTGCATAATTAGGTGTTGCTATTTACCGAAGTTTTTGAGCCAATTAAGAAGATCATTATCTTCCTGCCATGATGGCATTTCTCCGTCTGAAGGACTTTGATAAGCATTTTCAAGAGCCTCACGTTTCATTTTTTCGTCTGCTCTGGCGTAAACTTCCGTGGTTGATACATCCGAATGTCCAAGCAGATCTCGGATATAGATAAGGTTTATCCCTGACTGGAGCAGATGCATTGCCTTTGAATGGCGCAAACAGTGTGGAGTCAGTTTGGGATCAACATCTTCATGTCCGGAAAGATATGCCTGTTCAGCATATTTTTGAAGGATGTAGGTAATCCCAGCACGAGTTATTTTCTTACCTGACCTGTTGGTAAATAAAGGATGGTTTCGGTAGAGTGCAGTATCCAGATGATTCTCAGCTATATATTGTCTGATAAGCTGTCCTGTAGGCACCATTACAGGTACGATCCTGCTTTTATCTCCTTTTCCGGTTAGTTTCACGGTTACAGTATCCGCAAGTGTGATATCACAAACCCTTAAATCAACCAGTTCCTGTACACGGCATCCTGTATCATACATAAGCGTCAGCAAAACACTATCACGACGACCGGAGAGAGACATAACGTCTGGTTGTTCCAGAAGTGCCTTTGTCCCTTCAAGAGACAGATATTTTATCAAAGGCTGTTCCACTTTTTTCATGGGTATGCCAAGGATCTGCTGGCACTGTTCTATTTTTTCAGGGCATTCAATGATGAGAAAACGAAAAAAAGAGTGTATTGCCGCTAGACGCTGATTTCGGGTAGCCGGTTTACAGTTACGTGTTTCTTCAAGCCAGTTCAAAAAGCGGTTTATCAGTTCACGGTCTAAAAGCTGAAGCTTTACTTTATCCGGTTGTATACTTTCCTGTTCTTTACAATAAATAAGCAAAAGAGAAAACGTGTCCCTGTAAGACAATTGTGTGTTTGCTTTTATACCCCTCTGTGAAGGGAGGTATGTGGTCAAAAATCTTGTAAGGTAAAAACCAAAATCATATTTCTTCATTTTGCACCTCCGGAATCACAAAAGCACATTTTTCCTCTATTGTGCTTAATAATTCAGGATAAACTTCAGCAGTGAGCCGAAGATATCTGGAAGTGGCACTGACAGATTTATGGCCCATATATGTGGAAAGCATAGGAAGCATCGCAGTGAGATCGTTTCCCCCGGTTACCCATTTTTGCAGCACGTGTACTGCGAAGGTATGACGCAGATCGTGAAGTCTTGGTCCCTGACCTTTTCCACCATGGGAAATCCCCATCACTTTAAGATAAACACGGAATTTCCCATAGATCGTATTCGGGCTGATCATTGTATGATCCGGTGCCATGAAGAAATAATCTGTATCTTTGTCCCACCAGATTTTATCTGCATATTTTTGACAGGCCTGTGTAAGGGATTCGGACATGGGGATCAGATGATCCCTATCCATCTTGGCTTCTTTTATTGTCAGGATACCATCTGTGAGATTTACATCTTTTACCTGCAGCTTTAGAGCTTCGGAAACGCGTAATCCACATCCATACAGCATCCTGAAAATAACAGGCAGACAGTTTTGTATGTTTCTTCTGTCATCACAAAATTTAGTGTTATCAGCAGCTGCAAACAATGCAATTATCTGCTCATGCGTAAAAATATATGGAACAAAGGAGGCCGTCCATATACCACGTTGCTCAGGTAAAAAATATACCTCATAGCCAAGAGTGTACAGGTATTCACCAAACTGCCTCACACATGTCAGTCTGTGGGCACGGCTTTTGCCTGCCTCCCCTGCTCGGGGAGCTATCCAATCCTCTGCGAGTTTTTTGGTGATACAGACTTCCGTCAGATCATAATCGTTGCTGAATCTGCAAAAACGGGACATTACTTTCTCCTCGGATTGATATTTAAATCCAAGATTTCTTTTGAAAGATATGAAATTTTCTGCAAGTTCTTTAAATATGCCGCTCATTTCAGGTGCTTTATGCTCAGTCTTCATAACCGGATACCTCCAATGCACAGTTTCTGCATATTGCGAAGCTAAACGGCCGTCTTTGCGGAGCAAAA
>NZ_QWGI01000060.1:0-5361 GCF_003435125.1 Clostridium sp. AM25-23AC
CCCTTTACTTTCTTCCTCCGGAACGGACAATACAGCACAGGGGAAGTAACGGAACGGACGGGCAGCCGTTTCCCTCTCCGGCATGATAGCCAACAAAAAAGAGTATCAAGGGTAAACACTGCGGTCTATGACCGCCCTTGACACTCTTTTTCTTATGACTCTCCCAGTAAACAAGGGAAAACGGCTTATTGTGGCATTTCTGCCCCTATGGTATAATATTCAGCGTTGTCGCACCCAATCTGGCTATTTGTTGCCAGATTCTATCTTCTTCTTTCCATTTTTTCCAGAATAGAAACTATTTTCTTGCTCAAATTCTTTCCCCATTCTGTGTATGTCGTTCTATGTTCATAAACAAGTGAAGCTTCATATCGCATATACTCCAGCACATTTTCATCACCATACTCAACTGGGGTAGGATAATCGAATGACACCCAACTTTGTCCAGATGTTGCTATTCTTTCACCATCAAGATATCTCTTTTCTTCATCCGATATAATTCCTTTATCACGAAGATAGCTTACAAATTCCTTATATTCATCCCTTGACATATGAGTCGGATCCCATTTGGAAGCAAGGTAATCATAATCATCATCTTCCAATTTTGGTGGTTGAGATACACTGTGTCCTATATATTGATCACCTTTTACTTTTTCTGCCTCCAATGCAATAGAATTTGAAAAAAGTCCATTTACTCCAGGTTCATTTACTTTTCCAATTCGACGATTATTCATCTGAAAGCATAAAGAATTATTTAAACTAACTTTCATAATATCTCCTTACCTATTGAGCATCTGAACTTGAAGAATTTAAATAAACATAACCTCCTGCTTCTAAAGATACAACATTTCCTGTTACGGATGTATAAGTAAATGTCCCCTTATACCCATTTCCATATTTTTGGGTTGTATTTTGAACTGGAAATACTAAATCAAATGTACGGGTCATTCCACTATAAGCTCCTCCTGAAGCAGTTACTCCACCATCTAATGACTTGAATTGATATCTCAATGGATGTTTATATGTATTATAACAATCCATTTCCATTCTCCATTTTACAACCTGATATCCTTGTTCATCAAAGCTATGAAGAAGTCTTTCTGTGGTTTCCGGCGACACCTCTAAAAAGTTATTTTGCCCCCAATCATTTCCGGAAATATTATGTTTTACATATATATTCGAATCATAATAATCTTCAGTATCTCCTGGCTTCTGATATACCGGATACACTCTTACACTTTTCACTTGAAATTTTTCTATTTGAGGAAGAAAAGCAGCTAAATTATTTGCATCTGCATTTTCTAAATTTCTTGGATTGTCATACACAACATCATTAGTAAAATTTTCTGTTGCTGGTATTTTCTTTTCACTCGCAAAGGCTGCAAAGCAAAATGTCAATGTGAATACTACAGAAAAAAATAATAATTTTACCGTTTTCATAATAATTTCCTCCCTAAAAATATTTTTTTATTATTATAGCACAATTTTCCATTTATTTCCACCACTTGTAAACGGTTGGCTTGCTCAACCCTGTCTCCCGGATACAGTCCGCTTTTTTTCCTGCCGGGTGGCTCTCCTGCCATTCTCTGACCGTCTGCTCCGCATTAGGTCTGCCAGCCCACTCATGATTTGGATAATCTATATCCTGTACAGCTCTTGCTCTTGCAAGATGCACTTCCTGCTTTCTATAATTCCGCTTATTGGCTGGTATCGTAACCTTGGTGTTATCCTCTATCCATTCCCGGCTTGCTATCGTTGACAGCCTTTTTCTGTCCCCTTTCAATGCCCGGAGAGCGTCTTTCACATCTGCCCGGCTAAAATGGTTGTCCTCGTCCTCAGTGAGACTCTCTAAATGCTCCAGGAACGCATAGGCGTCACGCCTTATCTTCTGCTCGGATATACCACACTTCAATCCATAAGAACATAACGCCATAATGGAAAAATACCGCCCTCCGGCTTTCACTTCCTCGGTTATCTTCCGTTTCCACCACTCATACAATGCTTCGTTACATACCCAGGTACCGCCCTGCTTCTTACTTTTCTGCTTCGGCTCTCCCTGCACAATCCTCTTTTCATACCACTCCGGATACAGCTCCTTTGCTTCTTCCAGCGTGACGGTGCTTTTCCTCCTCGGCTTCTCATACAGAGGGGCAAGGTCAACCTTACAGCTGGGTATGCTGGCTTTTATATCCTCCAGCGTGTAACGGTTCTCAGACAGCTTATAGGCTTTTACAGGAAAGTCTGCTCCCAGCTTCGACTGACTGCCCACACACCGAAACCCCTGATAGATTCCGGTTATATCCGGGCTGTCCGGACGGATGGAGCTGGTATCATTCCATAACCGCCGGATAAAGGCTTCTTTCAGCTCCGCAAGCACCTTTTCCCGGTTTCGATACAGCTGAACCGGCTCCTGCAAAAAATAGTAAAGATGTACACCTTTTCCGGAACTAACAAGATAGGTCGGACGGAGCTGCACACCATTCCCGAACTGCTTCAGCAGGTTCTTCAGCTGCTGTTTCCCTACATAGTCCACATCTATCACCATCGCAAACAGCTCATGGGCATTCTCCTTCGTATGTGTCTTTCCGTAAAAACTGATGGGTGGTATCAGCCCAAACCTGTCCCCTATGACCTTATCCAGCATTTTCAAACTGTCATCAATCACCCACTGCCGAGTTCTGCCTTTCCCAGACGGTCTAATCTGCGTTGCTATGATATTTCCTTTTCCGTCCTCCGGCTCCTGCTGGAGACTGCCAGCAGGAAACAGCTCCCGATAGAAACCATAAGGGCTTACCTCCAGGTATCCCCTCTCCAGCATAAGGGCTTCTTTCCCCCGGTAAGCAGACTTCCACTCATATCTTCTTTTGTCTCTGCGTCTCTGATATTTTGACATAGTCTCTTCCCCCTACTCCCTGTCGCCTTGACCGCTAATCTTATCAATACATTTTTTTACCTTTTTTTCGTCAAGTATAAAT
Source organism: Clostridium sp. AM25-23AC (assembly GCF_003435125.1). Taxonomy (NCBI): domain Bacteria; kingdom Bacillati; phylum Bacillota; class Clostridia; order Eubacteriales; family Clostridiaceae; genus Clostridium; species Clostridium sp. AM25-23AC. The sequence continues at coordinate 2,973 of NZ_QWGI01000060.1, forward strand.
GAGTACCTTTTTGGTGTCAACTTTTATCCCCTACTCCCTGTCGCCTTGACCGCCAATCTTATCAATACATTTTTTTACCTTTTTTTATATACTAAATCAAGAAGCCGTTACGGCTTCCTGATTATTCATTTACTAAGCCAAAAATAGATAATAAATCAGCAATATCAGTGTCACGATATTACAGCCCATCCCTGCCCAAAACAGGTATAGCTTCAAGCCCTCATATCTGAAAAAGCCGTTTTTGCTTTCCTCCAGCTCCCGAACTTTCTGCTTCATTACGCTTGTAAGTGTATCAGACTGCTTCTCAAGGGCTTTTGTTGCCCTCTGTACAGCCTCTATATTCGCCTGTAATGCCTTTCTAACCTCTTGGACGGTACTTTCTCTAACCTCATCTCTCAGGCTCCCAATTTCGGCTGATATGGCGTTCTGAAGCAGTTCGTTGCTGTTCTCTAACTGCTCGACGTTCTTCTTCAGCTCGCTGATGAGCTGCCTGCTCAGTTCTGCGTCTCTCTGCCTGTTCTGCTCTGCCCTTGCTTGTCCTTGATTTGACTGCTTCATCAATTCCTCGCAGCTCTCGCTCGACAAAGCTAAAGCTTCCTTCAGCAGGCTGTTCTCCAGCTCTGTCCGGCTCTGACGGTTCAGTTCTTGGAGCTGTTCTCTCGGACTTGCCTGCTCTGACTTCTGCTGTTCGTGCATTTCTCTCAAACTCATGCTCCAGTTCCTCCTTCCCAAAACCCATGTTGTAGTATTTTTCCAGCTTATTATTACGAATTTTGCAAGCCTTTTCCCCCGCCTGCTCTCTGGCTAAGTCGGTATATGTGATGTACTTGTGGCTGTCCTGCCAGTCCACTCCGTACCCTCTTTCATTCATCAGCCGGATAAAGGTTTCCCGGCTGGTCGCTGTTTCCTTACAGTCCAGGACTGCCAGGGCAATGTCCTGGACATAGCTTTTCACTTTCCCCTGCTCCGCCTGCTTCAGAATCTGGTACGTCTCTTTTTTCCATGCCACTGTTTCCTCACGCTCCGCTCCTTCAAAGGTCTTTCCCTTTTCTGGGATGTGCAGCCCCTGATCTTGGCTCTGGGCGTTGCACCGCTCCTTCAGTTCCCGAAGATCAGCACTGCTCCACTGGAGCTTGTGCCCGTCCTCAAAATTGACAGAATTGACGATAAAGTGCGTATGGATATGGTCTTTGTCCTTATGGGTAGCCACAAGCACCTCAAACCCTTTCCATGCCGGCGTATTCTCTGCAAGCTGTAAGGCGTTCCTGTGTGCCTGCTCCGGCGTGATTTTCTCATCTTTATGGTAGCTCTGGACAAAGTGCTTGTATGTCCTTCCCCCAGTTTTCTCCCATAGTTCCTTGGTAGCCTGCATTTCCTCCTTTGCCGTCTCTGCTTCACAATGCAGACCGCTGACAAGCTTCTCCTCTGTCTTTTCTTCTTTCGTCACATAGTCAATCGCCTGTCCTATGCCTGCCTTTGAAGATACCGCCTTAATAACTGCCATACTTGCTTCAGCTCCTCCCCTTGTTCCCGCACCTCGGATTCACTTGGCAGCACTCCGCCCTCATTACACCGCTTTGCTATCTGGTTGAGGTTGTTCCCGATCCGCTTCAGCTCCGGGATAAGTTCCTTGATTCCGTCCGTATTGACGATTTTTTTATCCAGCACGCAGGAAAGGATATATTCCTGCTGGTTCTTCCCGCTCTCCTGCACCCTCTCCTGCAACTTCTGGTATTCTTCCTCGTTTACCCGGAAGGATAACTGCTTTGGTCTACTCTTGTTTGCCATTACTCGATTCTTTCTCCTGTCTCATCATCATACTTTACTCGGTTCGGATGCAGCCGATATAGTTCTCTTTCCAACAATTCTCGTGCATAGTCATTCCCGGTCAGTTCCTCCTTACCTTTATCCTCTTTCACTGCAAACAATCTTTCGGTATCTTCATCACTCAAATAAAATTCAAATTTTACTGCCATGGCTTATATCTCCTTTCTGTTTCGATTGGCTCATCCCTTTACCACTCCATATCCATGACATCAAGCAGGTCAAAGAAACGCTCCAGTGTCTTATTTTCTTTTTCTGACGGATTCTGTTTCACGTACTTATCAATTACTTTCATCAGCTCCTGCACCTCGTATCTGTACTCAAACTGAATTTTATCCATTTCTTTTTTCATGCGTTTACCTCTCTTTCTTCGGTGCTGCCATCGTACATTATGAGCCTTTCGGCTCTCTAAAAAGGGGGATTGAAGGGGGGCTTGCCACCCTCACAAGTTCTAAAGTGGTAACACTTTAGGGAACTTGCAATATATCCACTACACATATTATAGTATAGTGGTAGCACTTCTGTCAAGCGGATATATTCGTGCGTATATTCTGCCAAGAATATA
>NZ_QWGI01000061.1:0-5208 GCF_003435125.1 Clostridium sp. AM25-23AC
CGTGGATTTCGCCAGAAATACAGTGGAGCTTACTTCCTCTTAGGTGCTGTGGGAATGGAAAAAAGAGACAGTCAAGGGCTTCGTTTTTTTGAGTGCTTCCATGAGCTTCCGCTTGCGGATCAGCGAATGGCAGCAGTCAAAAAAATTGTCGCAGACAACCCTTTACTTTCTCTTTTTGGAATGGACAATGCTCCGTAGAGGAAGTAACGGAACGGACGGACAAGCATTTTCCCCTCGGACATTGTAGCCAACAAAAAAGAGTATCAAGGGTAAACTGCACAGTCTTGCGACTGCCCTTGACACTCTTTTTCTTATGGCTCTTGGGTAATTAAGGGGAAATGCCTTAGAGGGCGTCGCCCACGCTCCACCACTTATATACTGTCGGCTTCGATAGACCAGTATCACGAATGCAGTCGGCTTTCTTTCCGTCTGGATGTGCTTTTCTCCATTCTTCGACAATTTCCGACTTCGGTTTTCTTCCGTTCCCCTCTCTCCAATTCTCGTTATTTATATCTCTAATAGCCCTTGCACCTTGTAAGTGTTTATCTTGCTTTCTTCCGTTCCTCTTGTTCGGTGGTACGGATATACCGCTGACACGCTCTACTTCTGCTCTACTGTATGTGACATAGTTTTCCTGATACATATTCATAGCGTCCAGTACATCACGCTTGGTAAAGCGGTTGTGTTCATCATCACTGATAAGGTCAAGCATGGGTAACAGTTCCAAAGCGTCCGTCAATACTTCATCTTCTGGAATATCACACTTGATACCATAGGACGCAAGCACCGACAGACACCAGTATCTATGTCCTACGGACGCTTCTCCGCTCTGTATCTTCCTAAGCCACCAGTCATATAAGTCCCTCTTGATATGCCACCTACCTTTTTTTTCTTGCTTCACAATCCGTTTTTCATACCATTCTGGGTACTTTTTCTTTGCTTCTGCAAGGCTCATATCTGACTTATACTTGAAATCGGTCACAGCCTTGCTTTTATCCATGAGAAAATCATTCAGATATTCGACTGTGACACGCTCTCCAGTTTCAAAGGCTGTTACCAGATACCGCTTTCCCAGTTTCGTCTGTGTTCCGACCATACGAAAGCCTTGAAATATGCCTTGATACTGCACTTGGTCACGCTCCTTATAGGTACTTGTGTATCTGTTCCATATCTTGGCGGTCAGCTCGTACTTGAACTCCCTTAACTGGTCTTGTAAATGTCTGTATAGTGGCACTGGCTTCTCAAAGAGATAGTAAAGGTGTAGCCCATGCCCACTATTCACGCAGTAGGTACACTGTGGCAACAATTCATTCTTCATCTGGTAGAACAAATCCCTTATCTGCTCCATTTCCACTCCGTCAAGGTCTATGGCTATCCCATACAGCCACCTTGCATTCTTGGCTGTCCTATTTCGTCCAGAATAGCCGACTGGGGACATGATAGCGAACTCCTTGCCCTTGACCTCATCAACCATATTCAGCTCATCAAAGACTATACAGTTCCTTGCCTTTTCCCCCTCTATGACTGTCAAGACTCCATTGCATTTCTCATCTTCTGGGTGTCCCTCTCTCTCAAAGCTCCCCTCTGGGAATACTGCTCTGTAAAACTCTTTCGGCTTGACCTGTTCGTAAAACTGCCCCAACCATTCATTTTTCATCTTGAACAACTGCTTGTCAGTCGGCTTTCTTGCCATGAATAAACACCTCTTTTCTGCATATAATTTATTTATATCCGCTACCCTATGACTGTTAGCCCTAAAGGGCTATAGGGGGCTTATATTATCAATATATTTTTTTTACCTTTTTGGACTATTATAACACCCCATTTCTGGGGTGTCAAAATCAGTAGTATCCTCTCGACCTCATACACCCTTTTACATACCACCTTATACCTAATAATTTATCTACATTCCCTTTAGTAACGTGTAACTTTCCAAATTTACAAAAGCGACTCATAGAATTATTTCCTCCCGTTAAATAATAGATAACTATTAAAAATAGACAATACTTGCTCATAAGTAACGGTACTTAAATTGTTTACTTTGGCGTGTTTCATTGCTTGATGAAACTGATTTTTAGTAAACAGTTGACGATATTCTCGATTGACCCATTTTGAAACAAAGTACGTATATAGCTTCCAATATTTATCTGGAACATCTGTGGTATGGCGGGTAAGTTTTATTAAGACACTGTTTACTTTTGGTTTAGGATGAAAGCATTCCGCTGGCAGCTTAAGCAATTGCTGAATCGAGACTTGAGTGTGCAAGAGCAACCCTAGTGTTCGGTGAATATCCAAGGTACGCTTGTAGAATCCTTCTTCAACAATCAGATAGATGTCAGACGCATGGCTTTCAAAAACCACTTTTTTAATAATTTGTGTGCTTAAATGGTAAGGAATATTCCCAACAATTTTATACCTCTGTTTGTTAGGGAATTGAAACTGTAGAATATCTTGGTGAATTAAAGTGACACGAATGTTCAGTTTTAATTTTTCTGACGATAAGTTGAATAGATGACTGTCTAATTCAATAGACGTTACCTGTTTACTTATTTTAGCCAGTTTCGTCGTTAAATGCCCTTTACCTGTTCCAATTTCGTAAACGGTATCGGTTTCTTTTAAATTCAATTGTTTTATTATTTGGTTGAGTACTTTTTCACTCGTTAAAAAGTTTTGAGAATATTTTATATTTTTGTTCATGTAAACACTCCTGAAGTGATTACATCTATAAACAAATACAGAAGTTAAACGATTTGTTTGTAATTTTAGTTATCTGTTTAAAAAGTCATAAGATTAGTCACTGGTAGGAATTAATCTAACGTATTTATTTATCTGCGTAATCACTGTTTTTAGTCTGTTTCAAAACAGTAGATGTTTTATCTACATAACGCATTTGGAATACCAACATGACGAATCCCTCCTTCTTAATTACAAATTTTTAGCATCTAATTTAACTTCAATTCCTATTATACAAAATTTTAAGATAATGCTCAACACACTCTTAAGTTTGCTTCTAAGTCTTATTTCCATAACTTTAGGGTTAACCATACGCAAGACCAATCACTCTCGGACAATACTCATGATTTTAATGATAAAATCCATGTTAAACCCATAGATAAGAAATAGATTTAAAAATTTCGCTGTTTTTTTCTAATTTCATTTTGAGGTGAATTAATTGGTAGTTATTAGAGGTGCCCTATCAGCACATAAACGATATGTACCAGTATCAGCAGTAAAAGAAGATTGATAGGGATTACCGCCCTTATAGGCTCCGCAAAGTACACCGATACCGCAAGGCTTATGAGGAATACAGCAAGGCTCATGGTGTCCGCATAGTCCTCTGTGTAGAACTCAAACACCTTGCTTGCTCCAAGGAAGATAAGAAAGCCCACACCGATAGCAATACCGCCCACAAAGACGATTAAAAGAAGATAATGTGCTATGGTAGCCACTACTGGCTGTGGTATCTTATCTCCCAGTTGTGAAACCCACTGACCGCCTTTAAGAAGCAACTGGAACGCATTCACAATGAACTGCCATATAACCATGAAAAAGGTCTTAAAATCGCTTTTAAAGGCTTCTGAACGTACTGCTGTGAATACTGTGGTAAGCACTCCATACAGTAGCAGACCTAACAGAAAGCTGTCATAGCTCGCTGTCTGGGCTTTGAACTTCCTGTCAAGCTCTTTCTTCTGGTCCAGATACTTCGCTGTTGCTCTCTGCTCTATATCTTCGCTTATGCTCTGCCTTTCGGATTTAAGGCTTGCCGACTGCTTGGCAGCTTCTCCGATTCTGCGGTCAAGCTCTCTGCCCTTGGCTTCATATTCCCTTTTAACGCTCGATACCGTGGCTTCTGCTTCTTGCTCTGCGTTGAGCTTGTCTTGCTTCAGCTTCTCGTTTTGCTTCTTCAGCTCTGCGTTGAGCTTCAGCACGTTGTCTGCTTCGTTCAGCTTCTCTATTTGCTCGGTCTGCTCCGCTATTCTCTTCCCTTGTTCGGCTACTGTTGATACCAGCTCTTGCTTGTCGGATAAGAGTTTCTGTATCTGTATCTCCGATTTCTCGGCTTGGTTCTTCCATTCCTCGGCTTGGCTTATGGCTTCGGAGGCTTGCAAGCCTTTCTTCTGCAAGGTCTTTTTGAGGTTCAGTTGTTCTTCCAGTAGTTTCTGTTCCTGGTCTTTCGCCCTGGTCTGTTCCTGGTCTGCCCTGGCTTTCCATTTCTCGGCTTGGCTGATAGCTTCGGAGATTTGCAAGTCTTTCTTCTGCAAGGTCTTTCTGAGGTTCAATACTTCTGTGATGTGTGTACGTTTCTGTTCTTCGGTTTTCTCGTTCTGGCTCTGCAAACTGCTGATAAGCTTCTCCAGTTCTTCTATCTTCTGCGACTGCTGTTCTATCAAGTAGCTGTCTTGCTCTTGCTCTTTCATCAGCTCCGCTATTCTCTGCGACTGCTGTTCTATCAAGCTGTTGTCTTGCACGCTCTGTTGTGGCTGTTCGCTCTGCTTCTCTGCGTGCATTGATTTCAAACCCATTCTCTAAGCTCTCCTTTCCAAAGTCCACCGCATAATACTTTTCCAGTTTATTGTTGCGGACTTTACATTGTTTTTCCCCTTGGCTCTGCCTTTCAAGGTCTGTGAATGTGATGTATTTATGGCTGTCTTGCCAGTCCACACCATAGCCCCTTGCTTTCATCTGGTCTATGAAGTCCTCTCGGCTTGTGGCTGTTTCTCGGCAATCCATGACCGCAAGGGCTGTATCTTGCACATAACTTTTCACTTCTCCCTTTTCGGCTTGCTTCAAGAGGTTGTATGTTTCTTTGTTCCACGCAACAGTTTCTTCCCTTTCCTCTCCGGAAAAGGTCTTTCCTTTCTCCGGAACATGAAGCCCTTGTTGCCGGCTCTGCTCATTGCACCGGTCTTTCAAGTTCTGCAGTTCCGCTTTGCTCCACTGCAACTTGTGTCCGTCCTCAAAGTTCACACTGTTTACGATAAAGTGAGTGTGTATGTGTCCTCGGTCTATATGGGTGGCAATGAGTACCTCATGCCCTTTCCATGCTTCCGTACCCTTGGCAAGCTCGATTGCGTTCTTATGTGCTTGCTCTGGTGTGATATGCTCGTCCTCATGGTAGCTGTGTACGAAGTGCTTATAAGTTCTGCCCCCAGTCTTGCCCCACAGCTCCTTGGTGGCTTGCATTTCGTCCTTTACTGTATCTGGTTC
>NZ_QWGI01000062.1:0-4790 GCF_003435125.1 Clostridium sp. AM25-23AC
GGCGAGTATTATAATAACAAATCCCCATGGAAAAGTCAACCTCTTTTTCCAGTTTTTTTCAAAGTTTTTTCTTTTGTATATGCAATATCTACATTTTGTTATTAGACCTGTTTATTAATACTACATGTGGATAATTCATTAAATAAGCAGCCGTTCTGTGGATCTTATCCCCAGCAGAACAACTGCCTATCCCTTTCGCTTTCTCTATTATCACACACACACATCCAACATGCTCTAAATTCTCCGACGGGATTTTTGTCTTTCAATCCATGTTTTTACCACCAACATTGTAAGTACGAACACACATCAAACCGTTGCAGTCAATTTTTCTCCTGATTTTCCACACTCTTTAATCAGTTTCTTCTCCCGGAAGTACCTGCAGCGCATCCTGTACCGTGAAGAATACCAGGTTATCCAGCCAGCCGCCCTGTTTTCGGTTCTGTGCTGCCGTCATGACCGGATATTGCAGAATGCTCTTCTGATGCGTATAGTTCAGCCAGGAATCGATCCACCAGTCCTTCTCTTTTTCCCTGATGCCATAAGATACATATCCACGGCATCGCTCCCCGCGCCATGGCATCGAGAACTCTGCGAAGATACTGCTCGTCTCCCGGCTCTCATAAAACGGCCAGCTCTGCCCCATATCATAAGTCTCGTTTTCCAGAGACGCGTAATCCGCGGCATAGGAAATTTCCTTCTTATCATAAAGGACCTGTCCGGTCAGCCCGCCTTCTTCGAGCCAGCCACCATTCCGTTCCCGGCATGCCGGATATAGCTGCAAAGCCTCTGTACCACGAAAGCCCGGATCTTCATTCCACAGAAAATGATGGATGATCTTCCAGTGCCCTTCCTGCTCAAGTTCTACTGCAATTCCACTGAGTCTCAGTTCTTTATGAGGATACTCCCGCGAATACTGCGTGTAGCCTTCTGATCTTGTGACGATCTGCTCTCCGTCATTGATCGGATAATCCGTTTGCTGCAATCGTACCTGTCTGGCGTTCTTGCACGCTAAGAGATCTTCCTCCTTCAGATCATCCAGAATATCCTCCGGAAATCCAATCGAGACCAGATGCGTTTTTATCTCCTCGTATGCCGGATCCTGCGGTGCTTTCACCTCGTTCCATCTCATATGGTAGGAACCAAAGAATATGGTTCCGATTACAAGTCCTGCTGCGGTTAGAACAACTGCCCCTGCCGCACACTTCCCGTTGGAGACACGCATCGGAGGCTCTTCCAATACATACCCTGCCTTTTCCAGATTCTCAGCGGTATGTTTTAACTCCACAAGAATTCCAATATATGTCGCAAGAACAGCGATTCCAATGATCCAACCGCTGTCATTCATGTTCATAAGCAGTATAACGACTGCATACCAGATCACTAAATGGATCAGGATTTTGTTGTCCGCTTCCTTCTCCCGCTTTTTCAGCTCTGTCTGCATGCCGCAAAAAAAACAGGATGCTATGATCAGCGGCAATGCAAATGTCCATAAGAGCATGAATTGCCAAATATATGTATCATAAATTTGTCTTCTGTTGATAAAAGTTCCACTCACTATGGAAATCATTGTAATCACAACGTTGATCGCTGCCGCAGCATACCCCGCCTTAAACCATTTATCTTCCTGCTTCAATTTCCGTAATCCTGCAAATATCATAAGGATTCCTATGAACGGCAGAATATAATATAACAGAAGAAAATTCAGTTTGATCACGCAGAATCCCATCCCAACCAGAATATTCTCATACGTCTGCTTCCAGAGACTTGTCTTTTGATCCACCAGCTTATTTCCACCGTTTTCATTCTGGTCTTTTGAGAGATGTCCAGCGTTTTCCTGCGGACTCTCTTTCACACTCTGCTTCTCTGCACTCTCCCAAAACGACTCCTGCATCCAGATTCTGGTATCCATGTGATCCCTCCCTTTTATCTCAGTCGCGAAAACTCCCACCTCTTTCAGGTGGTATGTAACAGTAAATTTGTCTCGGTGGGCGTTAGGTCTCCGAACGTCCGAAGTTTTTTCGTATCCACAACCGCCACAATCCAGTCCATATCATATTTCGACACGATCCAATCCTTCTATCTATAAATATACCATAACTTCTTCCGCTATCAATCCACCGCGCTCAGTTTTAAGAAAAATGTAATCTATGTGGCAATTTTATGGCATTCCGATTACATTCCTCTTACGTTTTCTTACACTTTGTTGCATCGTATTGTATTTTCTGATACTTTCTGATACTGTGAATTTAGCGAAAAGGAATATACCTTTTTATGTGACAGGAAATTCCTCAAACTTTTCTGTTACACATGAGAATTTTGCAACAAAAGTCAAGGTCCAGAAAGGAGTTTCTATGAATTTGAATCATCTGATCATCCCTATCACCATTGCAGTCATTCTGATTCTGATCCTTGTCCTCATCACATGTGGATACGTGAAAGCTCCGCCGGATCAGGCTTATATTATTTCCGGTCTTAAGCATGACGCAAAGATCCTCATCGGACGTTCCGGAATCCGGATCCCGTTCTTTGAACGGATGGACCGTTTATATCTCGGACAGATGACCGTCGATATCAAAACGGAACAGTCCGTTCCGACAAACGATTTTATCAATGTCAATGTCGACGCGGTTGCCAAGGTACGGATCACCCCATCTCAGGAAGGGATCCGTCTGGCAGCAAAAAACTTCTTAAATAAGAAGCCCGAGGATATCACCATGGATCTTCAGGATTCCCTCCAGGGAAACATGCGTGAGATCATCGGTACTCTCTCCTTAAAGGAGATCAACACCGACAGGGATTCCTTCTCTGATCAGGTTATGCTAAAGGCATCCAAGGACATGGATAAGCTGGGAATCGAGATCCTGTCCTGTAATATCCAGAATGTCACTGACGATAATGGATTGATCCGGGATCTTGGTGCCGACAATACCTCAAAGATCAAGAAAGATGCCGCGATCGCAAAAGCCCAGGCAGACCGCGATATCGCTATCGCCCAGGCAGAAGCGAACAAATCTGCCAACGATGCCCGCGTACTTGCGGAGACAGAGATCGCGGAGAAAAATAACGAGCTGGAGATCCGTAAGTCAGAGCTTCAGAAGCACTCCGACACGAAGAAAGCGGAAGCGGACGCTGCTTATGAAATCCAGAAGCAGGAACAGGAAAAAACGATCCAGACAGCTACCGTAAATGCCCAGATCGCAAAGGCAGAGCGCGAAGCAGAGCTTCGGAAGCAGGAAGTTGCCGTTCAACAGCAGCAGTTAGACGCGGAAGTCAACAAGAAAGCCGATGCGGAGCGCTACAAGGTCGAACAGGAAGCCGCTGCCATGCTTGCAAAACGCCAGCGTGAGGCGGAAGCCAGAAAATATGAGTTAGAAAAAGAGGCGGAAGCCATGCGTACAAAGGCAGATGCCGCAAGATATCAGGCGGAGCAGGAAGCCGCCGGAATCCGTGCCCGCGGTGAGGCAGAAGCGGCTGCGATCCAGGCAAAGGCCGTTGCGGAAGCGGAAGGTATGGAGAAAAAAGCAGAAGCTTATGCGAAGTACAATAACGCCGCTATCGTCGAGATGTTAGTTGGCATCATGCCGCAGATGGCCGCAGAGATCGCGAAGCCATTGTCCTCTATCGACAAGGTCAATATCTACGGAACCGGCGGTGCAAACGGCACAAACGGAAGCGGAGTCAGCGAGATCTCCGGAAATACAGCAGCTGTCATGCAGCAGGTATTTGACACCATGTCCGAGGCCACCGGTGTGGATTTCCGGGATATCCTGAAAGCGCAGACATATGACGCAAAGGTAAACAGGAACATCAATGTCAGCGGACTTACGATCCCGGCTGTACATCGTGAACAGGCTGCAAATCCCGCAGCCGCAAAACCCGAATCCGGTACTTCCGATTTAAGCTCCGGCACGGGTGATCCGGCAATACCGTCCACACCAGACGCAGAAACCGTTCCGGAGAACCATACCTTGTAATTACATTTTTTAGTCCTGCTCTTTCCCAAGCATGGTAAGTGCAGATTTACAGACTTATTCCAATCTTCATATCCATACTCCCCCTACTTACCCAGGCAGTGCCTCTCACAGGACACTGCCTGGGTCTTTTAACAACAGTTTGCAAGAATTCTCCCATCCTCTTTAGGTGGTGAGATGAATTGCCTTTTGGGAAAATCATGCAATATCTGGCATCTTAAAACTGCACATATCTGTGTACATAAATGAAAACAAGTATAGAAGAACAAATGTTCTAAAAGACATAGACAAACAAGTGTTCCTGTGTTATGATATAATCAGTCGAACGTAAAAGGAAAGGCTGATTTTATGAGAAAATTGGACAGTAATGCGCATTCAGTATTTCTACTCTATTATCATTTGATTCTGGTTATAAAATACCGAAAAAAGATACTGACGGATCCTGTTTCTGATCGGGCCCGGGAGATTTTTGAATATATCGCTCCGAAGTATCATGTTACATTAGAGGAATGGAATCATGATCGGGATCATGTTCATATCATGTTCCGGGCCCATCCGAAATCGGAACTCAGCAAATTTATCAATGCGTATAAAAGTGCAAGCAGCCGATTGATTAAAAAAGAGTATCCGGAGATTCGGCAGAAGCTTTGGGAAGAAATGTTCTGGAGCCAGAGTTTTTGTCTGTTAAGTGCTCGTGGTGCACCCATTGAGGTTATTCGCCAGTACATAGAAACACAGGGAGAAAATAAGAGTGAACATCGTGTACCGTTTTCGGATTTACCCGAATAAATCTCAAAAAGAACTATTTGCAAGGACATT
>NZ_QWGI01000063.1:0-396 GCF_003435125.1 Clostridium sp. AM25-23AC
TTCGCCCGCAGCGTGTCCAGAGCGGAATCCAGCTGTGTATAGCGCAGGACCACAAAGATCACATCGTACTTTGCATCCGGTGCAAGTTCAGTCACCACCGGAATGCGGCTGACCGAGGTGCGGAGCGAAAATTTGTCCTTGATCCGCAGGCCGTTCTGCTTGATCTCCGCAGCCCAGTTTCCCCGCGCAAGCAGAGTGACATCCTTTCCGGCGCGCAGCAGATTTCTTGCCAGATTGCACCCCAGAACGCCTGCACCATATACCAGAATTTTCATAGCTTGCCTCCAAATCCGATCTTCACGATCTGCATTTTCATCCCGTTGTCCCCGACCCTTGCAAGAAACCGAAAAAAGCCGCTGACGGAAGGGTCTTTCAGGTCGTTGTAGCCCATCATAT
>NZ_QWGI01000063.1:406-4668 GCF_003435125.1 Clostridium sp. AM25-23AC
AAAAAGCCGCTGACGGAAGGGTCTTTCAGGTCGTTGTAGCCCATCATATAGCCCCTGCTGGATACTTGCAAACGGCTGTCCCATGGGGAAAGCTCGCTTTTCGCATCCGAAACCGCGAAATATGCTCCCACATCCTTGATTTTCGCCGTCCTGAGCCACGTTTTGGCGATCATCTTCACCGCCGTACGGTTGGCAGCATCAAAGACCAGCACTCCGCAGGGGAAAGCGTCCGCCATCCCCTGCACCAGTTCCCGAACCTGCTCCGTCAGGAAGTAATAGAACACCCCGGAGGCAAAGAACACCGCCCCGCCGGAGGCATCGATCTTGTCAAACCATGCGGGGTCTTTCAGGTTGCAGGGGATGTTTTGCTCCCGCTCCCCGGCGGGCAGAAGCTGCTGCCGCAAAGCGATCACATCCGGGAAGTCCAGATTGTAGATTTTACAGCTGCCGTTGTCGCAGGCTCTGCCGGTGTTATCCAGCCCGCAGCCCAGATTGACCACTGCCGCGCAGGGGTGGTTTTTCAGGTACGCCTGCACTTCAAAGGCAAGGTCATTCTGCCGCATGGCGACCTCCAGCGCACCGAAACGCTGCATCAGGCTGCGGGAATTTTTCTCTGCCTCTGAAAAGTCGTAGTCGATCTGGTCGATCAGACGCACCGCCGTTTCGTCCCGGTAAAGGTTCGGATACAACTCCGTACACAGCTTCCGTGAATACAGCGGGAGGATCAACGTCTCCTGCACGGTGTTTTTCTCGATTTTGTATTTCATAGGTTCCTCCCTCAGTGAGTAAAAATAGTCATCATTGCCGCCAGCACCATCGCTATGACTGCCATGCCCACCGGGCCGAAAAGCCACTTTTTCTGCTTGTCTTTTGCGGTGATGTAGGGCTTCAGATCTTCTGTTCCGGGAATCGTCCATGCGTTCGTATGTTCCACCCAATAGCCGTCGATCAAAAAGCGGTCGATGAGATTCATAACGGACAAGATGACAAGCAGCTGCCAGAAGCTCGCCGCAAAGCCGTGCGCACCGTTTATCCCATAGACGCAAACCAGCACATAGCCAATATAGCCGGGAATGCAAACGGCTTTGAAAAGTAGAGAATTGCGCTTGATTTTCTCGTGTGTTGTAAGTCCCAGCTTCACGCACCGCTGCTGCACCGCCGGGCTGTAAAGATGCACCATCCCAACAGCCCCTTTGCAGATGCCCACAGCACAGACAAGAAGCAGCAGTGCCCCCAGCCCAAAACCTTCCGGAATCGTTTGTAAAACCATCCCTGTTCTCTTCATTCTGCTTTCCGGCAGACGAACCATGCCATGCTCTTCACGGTTCCAAGTGTTACGGCTTCGTACAGTTTCCCCAGCCGTTTTTTCAAGCTGAAGGCCGTCTCATAGGGCGGTGTGAAGAACCCCGTCTTTTCATAGACGCGCCGGACGAACCAGTCCGTCCGCTTGTGCTCGCCCATCACATAAAAGCAGCCGCAGAATGTCCCGCCGGGTCTCAAGACCCGGAAAAGCTCCCGATAAGCGGCCTCCTTGTCCGGGAAAGCGTGAAAGCCGTTCAGCGACAAAACGATGTCAAAGGTATCGTCTGCATAGGGAAGTGCCCCCATATCGCCCTGCCGGAAGGTTACATTTTTCAGACGCAGGTGCTCCGCCTTTTCCTGTGCCTGCCCCATCATATCCGCCGAGTAATCGAGGCAAGTGATGTCTGCCTCCGGCATAGTCTGATAAACCGACATGGTCAGAATGCCGGTTCCCACCGGCACTTCCAGCAGCTTACCGGAGAAATTCTCTGGAATCCCGGACAACGCTTTTTCCAGATAGTCGTCGTTTTCTGCCTTGTTCATTGCCCACACCAAACGGCACACCGCTTTCCCACTCAGGGTAGAGCAGGTGATCATGCCGTCATAAAAATTGTTTCCGCCCGTCATTCGGTATGCGCTGCAAATGATCTCATTTCGCTCCATGGTTCTTCCTCCGTGTTTCAATCATCACACGACCGTTTCCGGCCTCATTTCTCCAAAATCTCCACGATTTTCGCAAAGTCCTCTTTTGCCTCCTTGAAGATCGGCAGCATACAGTAGCAATGCACCATCTTCGGGCGGGCAGACACCGTATAGGGGACATTCGCCCGTTTGCAGGCTTCCTCGAAGTCCAGCAGTGCGCCGTAGAGTACCTCGTCGGCAGAATAGAAGAAGTGGATATCGCCTACGCCGGTAAAATCTCCCCGGGAGCCGGAAAGCATATAGTCCGGCACATTCTCGCAACCGTGCCGCATGAATTTTTTCACTGTCACCATAAAGGCATAGTCGATGGAGACGTCCCGTTCATTGAGCGCCTGCATCCGCGCCTTTTCCGCATCGTTCCACGGCACCTCACCGGGGGATACGGCGACGATGTGCCTCGGCTGCGGCAGCGGTTCGGGCTGCGCGTTGTTGTGCGCCGCAATGCCCAGCGCCAGCGCACCGCCGGAGGAAAAGCCGCAAGTACTGACATTTCCGCCGCCGTACAGTGTAATCATTTTTCGATAACATTCGTACACCATCGCGTATGTTTCAGTAATGCAGTGTTCCATGCAGAGCGGGTAAAACGGAAACCACACATCACAGCCGGTCTCGCGGCAGAGCTTGCGCATCACAGGCAGGTCGCCCTTATCGGGGCCGATCACCATGCCGCCGCCGAAGAAATAGAGAATAGCACGCTTGGACGGTTTCGGACGCTCTCGCACGATCAGACAGGGAAAGCCGTTCACTGTAATTGTTTCATAATACGCCTTGCGGTCGGTGGGCGTAAAAATGCCGCGGTGCCGGTTCTGCTTTTCGATTTCCTTTTGCAGCGCATCCTCCGGCAAAGCGAACGCCTTTTTCGCGCCGGAGAGCTTATAAGCCATGTGCAGGATGGATGCAAAAATGCTCATGCTTGATCTCCTCATTTTCGCACCGTGATGCAGAGCCAACTTTTCTTTTTGTGTATCTGCACATCGTGAAAGCCTGCCTGCTCCAGATACGCCTTTAATTCAATATCTTTGTAGATGGTCATGCCGCCGATGATCTCCGTCCACTTTTCGTCCTTGTCCGTGTCACCGTTGCTTTCGTTGCAGATGAGAAAGGTCCCGCCGGGCTTCAACACCCGCCGGACTTCCCGAAGGCACCGTGGCAAATCCGACCAGAAGTAGACCGTTTCAAACGCGGTAACCACATCAAACCAATCCTTTTCAAAGATGATGTGTTCCACGCTGCTCTGCCACACCGCACAGCGCCCTTTCTGAATGGCAGTCCGGTTTAAATTCCGGGCTTTCTCTACGCTGACAGCAGAATAATCCACACCCCTGACGATGCCTTGCGGGCATTTTTTCAGCAGCCTTTTGATATTGGCGCCTCCTCCGCAGCCGCAATCCAGCACTCTGGCATCCGGCGCAAGCTCTAAAAAGCGAAGCCCCCACCGCGCCACGGGACTGTGTCCCAGATTCATCATAGCAACCATAATTTTCCCGCCAAGCCCCACAGGCTTGCGGGTGTTTTCAAAGAATGACATATCACACCTCCGTTTTCTCACACTCGGCATAGGTCAGCGGGAATGAGGCTTTCAGAACAACGCTTTTCCGCACCGCCCAGCCGTTTTGCCGCAGGAAGCGCAAGTATTCCTCGCTTGTCCACTTGCTGTGGAGAGGGAAGCCCGCCAGCTTCATGAAAAATGCCCTGACCTTTCCGGAAAACGAGTTCCCCGCGTGGGTGAAGGTCGGCGCGATGAGCACGCCATCGTCCTTCAGCACCCGATGAATCTCGGCAAGGGCTTTCTCCGGCTGCGGCACGATGTGCAGCGCGTTGGACACGATCACCACGTCGAAGGACTTGTCTGCATAGGGCAGGCGGAACATATCCTGCACCGAAAAGTGTAGCTTTGCAGATTGATTATCCCGCTTTGCCTCGGCGATCATCTCCACGGAGGCGTCCGTCGCCTCGATGTGTGCCGCTGCTTTTATGATGTGCCTGGCGATCAGTCCCGTTCCAGTAGCCAGCTCCAGCACTGTTTTGTCTTTCACGACCGGCCGGATCAGCTCATACATTTTTTCATATACTTCTCTGTCTTTTCGCATAAAGCGGTCATACCGACCTGCATTTCTGTCCCAGAAATTCTTGTGTTCTCGCATTGCTGTCTCTCCTTTTATAGTTAGATTTATCTAACCGGCACGTGCACATTGATAAGTTAGGTTAAGCTAACTTATGTATTTAGGAAAAGCCGCATTTCTGCGGCCTTTCGGCTT
>NZ_QWGI01000064.1:0-4368 GCF_003435125.1 Clostridium sp. AM25-23AC
GCTTGTGGCTACCCATAAGGACAAAAAACATATCCATACGCACTTTATCGTCAATTCCGTCAATTTTGAGGACGGGCACAAGCTGCAGTGGAGCAGCGCCGACCTGCAGGAGCTGAAGGAGCGGTGCAACGCACAGAGCAGGGAGCAGGGGCTACACGTCTCAGAAAAGGGAAAGACCTTTGAAGGAGCGGAACGTGAGGAAACAGTGGCATGGAAAAAAGAGACGTACCAGCTTCTGAAGCAGGCGGAGCAGGGGAAAGTGAAAAGCTATGTCCAGGACATTGCCCTGGCAGTCCTGGACTGTAAGGAAACAGCGACCAGCCGGGAAAGCTTTATTCGGCTGATGAATGAAAGAGGGTACGGAGTGGACTGGCAGGACAGCCACAAATACATCACATATACCGACTTAGCAAGGAAGCAGGCAGGAGAAAAGGCTTGCAAAATTCGTAATAATAAGCTGGAAAAATACTACAACATGGGTTTTGGAAAGGAGGAACTGGAGCATGAGTTTGAGAGAAATGCACGAACAGCAGAAGTCAGAGCAGGCAAGTCCGAGAGAACGGATCCAAGAACTGAACCGTCAGAGCCGGACAGAGCTGGAGAACAGCCTGCTGAAGGAAGCCTTAGCTTTGTCGAGCGAGAGCTGCGAGGAATTGATGAAGCAGTCAAATCAAGGACAAGCAAGGGCAGAGCAGAACAGGCAGAGAGACGCCGAGCTGAGCAGGCAGCTCATCAGCGAGCTGAAGAAGCAAGTCGAGCAGTTAGAGAACAGCAACGAACTACTTCAGAACGCCATATCAGCCGGAATTGGGAGCCTGAGAGATGAGGTCAGAGAAAGTACCGTCCAAGAGGTAAAAAAGGCGTTACAGGCGAATATAGAGGCGGTACAGAAGGCAACAAAAGCTCTTGAAAAGCAGTCTGATACGCTTACAAGCGTAATGAAGCAGAAAGTCCGGGAGCTGGAGGAAAGCAAAAACAGCTTTTTCAGATATGAGGGCTTGAAGATATACCTGTTTTGGGGCGGTATGGTCTGTAATATTGGGACGTTTTTGATAGTGTTATATTATTTATTTGTCAAGTAAAGTTTTATAAAAATGTTATATATAATTAATGTTTTTTTGTTGAAAATATAGTATAGTAAAACAAAAAGGAGGGGATGCCAATGTACTTGTTGCTTTAGATGCTATAAAAATACATTGACATAGGAGGAAAATTAATGAGAAATATTCGCAGATCTGTAGCGTTAGCTTTGGCAGCAATAATGATGATGGCTATGAATATGGTTAGTTTTGCAGCAGATACAGCTCCTGCTGAAACCGAGGCGGTAGAATCGGTGACTCGTTCAACTAATGGAGAATCTGTTTTGCTGGATAAAGTATATTTTGCGTGTGATGGAAAAAACACAATTTCTTCTCGAGAACCTATTCCTGCTACAGCTTTAGATATTGAAAATAGAATTTTAGGAAGTATGGAGTATTTTTATGATGGTTTAGATTCATCTGGAAGACCGCAGTACACAGTTAAGGCATCTATGACGTCTAATCCATTAAAATTAAAATCCAGTAAACTTGTAACAAGAGCTGAAGGAGTAAATAGTTGGCATACAAATGAAGAAGATCATAATGGGTATACAGGAACTAATTCTCGAAGCTATGTATATACGACTCCGAATCCACCATCAAATCCATATTGTGAAGCAATATTAACCGCAACTGATGAGAAAGGTGACGAATACGCAGTATGGAAAGGAACTCTTCGTGATGCTAAGTAGAAAATACTGAAATATTGGTAAGAGTAGTGATGAAAATAAGAGGGAGTGAAGTGAGGATGAGATATTCTTAATTCACTCCCTTTTTTTAGAGGTCAAAAAGGTGCAATAAATTCATTGATAAGATAAGCGGTGAAGGCGAGAGGGAGTGAGGTGTAGATATTGACACCAAAAAGGCACTCCCTTATACTTGAGAGAAAAAGGTGCAAAAATCTATTGATAAGATTAGCGGTCAGGCGGAGTAAGGGCAGTATATTATATAATATATCTAAGTAGGAGAAAAATATGCGTA
Organism: Clostridium sp. AM25-23AC; assembly: GCF_003435125.1. NCBI lineage: Bacteria > Bacillati > Bacillota > Clostridia > Eubacteriales > Clostridiaceae > Clostridium > Clostridium sp. AM25-23AC. The sequence goes on from NZ_QWGI01000064.1 coordinate 2,061, forward strand.
GAAATACAAAAACAATGTATGAGTGGAGAAAGGTATATAGGGATAAAGAGGAGCTGATGTTGGAGAGAGGTTTTCCAGAGGTCAGCCCCCATGAGTTCTATCGTGACTTGTTCCCAGAGGGGAGCTTACAGAGTGCAGAGCATGACGGAAAAGGAAATGTGATTGCAACCCAGATAAGACCATCTGGAAAGGGAAGAACGAAGCAGTGGGTTATAGATGATAGTCTGAATATGCTTGATAAGGTCATAGGGGACGAGTTCGGACTGATACCGCCTATCACGTTCTATGGCAAGACACACACGAAGCAGAACGCACATGAACTGTATGCGGTTGCAATAGATATTGATTATGTCGGAAAACAGCAGTTGAAGAACCTCTTGAAGCAATTCGGGAACGGAGTACAGCTCCGACCGACCTACCTTGTGAGTTCTGGAAAGGGTGTCCATGCCTATTACTTTTTGAAAGAGCCAGTACAGTTGTATCATAATCTGGAAGATACCCTTGCGGAGCTGAAAGAAGCATTTATCCGCAGACTATGGAACGATACGAGCAGTATCAGACCAGACAGCCCAGATATAACAGGTATCTATCAAGGCTTTAGGTGTGTTGGGAGCCAGAGCAAGCTGGGGGCAGACTTCCCAGTGAAAGCCTATAAGATGTCGGATAACCGCTATACTCTGGAAGATATAAAGGACAGCATACCGAACTGTAAGGTTGATTTATCGGTACTTACAGAGAAGCCGAAGAAAGAAAAGAGTAAGCTGTCACTGGACGAAGCAAAGAAGCTGTACCCAGAGTGGTATCAAGAGCGAGTTGTAGAGGGCAGACCGAAGAAAAAAGGCACATGGGTGTGTAATGAAGCCCTTTATGAGTGGTGGAAGAACAAGATTTTTACCGAAGTAAAGGTAGGCGGTAGGTACTTCTCAATCATGGCATTGTGTGCGTATGGCTTGAAATGTGGCATATCTGAAAGACGAATAAGGCAAGATGCCTATTCATTTTTGGAGCATCTGGAGAGCCTTACAGATGATGAGGACAACCATTTTACAAGGGAAGATGTAAAGGACGCATTGAAAGCCCTCAAAGCTGATAACAAGCTACTTTCGACTATGGCAAGCCGAGAATGGATAGAGAAGCAGACGAAAGTTGTCATACCGCCAAATAAGAGGAACGGCAGAAAGCAAGCCACGCACTTAAAAATCGCACGTTTTACCCTTGAAACAATGAATGAGGACAGGGGCAAAGCTCTACAAGGGAGACCAGACAAGGCGAAGATTGTCGAAGAATGGAGAGAAAGCAACCCTCTGGGAACAAAAGCGGACTGCATCCGAGAGACAGGACTTGCAAAGCATACGGTTTATAAGTGGTGGAAGTAGGGCATACTTGAAATGCTGAAAGGCATATGCTATAATGCCAGTAGGCAAGAAAGACGAAAGTGCTCATTGTGGCACGCAAAAAGCCCCGGAGTTGCGACCTCCGGGGCTTTTCTATTCCGTTGTGGCAAGGTGGCTTATGCCTTAGGCTGGCTACCGCCTATTTATCTCCGTCCAGCCATTTGCAGATGTAGTAGGCGACTACACTTGCCAAGACAGAGAGTAAGAAAGACGAAAATATACTCATGGTGGCACACCCCCTTTCTGTACCTGTATAGGGGTGGTAGCGTTGCCCATTATACCATAGTGGCAGAAATGCCACAAGAAGCCATTTCCCCTTGTTTATTATCAGAGCCATAAGGAAAAGAGTGTCAAGGGCGGTCGAAAGACCGCAGCGTTTACCCTTGATACTCTTTTTTGTTGGCTATCATGCCGGAGGGGGAAACGGCTGTCCGTCCGTTCCGTCACTTCCCCTTGTGCTTCATTGTCTGTTCCGGCGGAAGAAAGTAAAGGGTGGTCTGCGACCATTTTTTATCTGCTGCATTCGCTGATCGGCAAGCCGAAGCTCATACTGCAGATAAAAAACAAGCCCTTGACTGTCTCCCTCCTACACTTCCAAAGTCGCCCAAGAGGAAGTAAGCTCCACTGTATTTCTGGCGAAATCCACGCACGAATATATCCGCTTGACAAGTGGCTATCACTATGCTATATTATGTGTAGCGGATATATTGCAAGTTCCCTAAAGTGATAGCCTAACGGCTACACTTTAGAACTTGTGAGGGTGGCAAAGCCCCCCTTCAATCCCCCTTTGAGTGACCGCAGATATGCGGTAAATTGTTGAGTGATAGCCAAGAAGAAAGAGAGGTAAAAGCATGAGTTGGGGCGAGGAACAGCAGAAAGAAATTGAGACAATCAGAGAGAGAAAAATCACAGTG
>NZ_QWGI01000065.1:0-4283 GCF_003435125.1 Clostridium sp. AM25-23AC
CAGGTGCCGGGGCTGGAAAAGATCGTGGCCGTCATCCGCTCACGGGAGATCAGCCTGACGCTCTTTTATCAGGCTATGAGCCAGTGCAAGGCGCTGTACAAAGACCATTCCGAAACCGTCATGGGCAACATGGACAGTATCGTATTCCTCGGAGGCCGGGAGGCTTCCACCCTAAAGGATATTTCGGAAAACTGGCTGGGCAAGGCCACCATCTCTATGCAGACCGAGGGCCGGAGCCGTGGACAGTCTGAAAGTTACAGCCAGAATATGCAGCGGCTTGGCCGGGAACTGATGACCACCAGCGAGATCACCACCATGCCCGGGGATAAATGTATCTTGCAGCTTCGGGGGCTCCCGCCCTTCCTGTCCCCGAAGTATGACTTGAAAAAGCACCCGAATTACAAGTACACAGCCGAATTTGATAAAAAGAAAAACGCCTTCCGCTTGGAAAGCCTGTTCCGCCACCGGCCATTGAGACTAAAGCCGGAGGACGAATACACGGTGTACGAAGTGGACGGCTCCGACACGGACGAAGAAGCTGACCTGTTGAATTTCGATGATCTGGACAGCGACGAGTTTGTGTAACTTCGGGCCATGATGACCCGAAGCGCCGCCGATGTGGGCGGCTTTTTTTGTACCCAAAACCATCAAACAAACAAAATGGAGGAACGTATATGGAATTTTTCAATCAGGCAATCGACATTCTTAAAATTCTGGTCATGGCTCTTGGCGCTGGTCTGGCGGTATGGGGCGTCATCAACCTTCTGGAAGGTTACGGGTCGGACAACCCTGCGGCAAATGCTCATGTACGGTAGAGAAGCACAAGACATGGATAGCCAGCCCTGCCGCTATTCCGAAGTCAGGGGAACGCAATAGAAAAATTCATAGCTGTATGCTATACTTAATTAGCATTTGAACATATCAAGCTGACACAGCAATCTCTTTGCTTGCTGTTAATGCGCGTCTACCAATAGTCCGCAGAAAGCAAGAGTAGCGTAAAGGTATAAAAATTTCAAACTTCTTTGTAACGAAATTCCGATTTCTCCGTCTAACCTATGAAGCTGAAGGAGGTGATGACAAGTATGGACTATGAAAAGCTCTATAAAGCCTACTATTTACAGGTATACTCGTATACTATTTCTCTTGCCAAAAATCGTGAGATAGCAGAGGAAATCACGCAGAACACATTCTATAAGGCTGTTTCTACAACATCACAATTCAAAGGTAAGTCAGATGAATTGACATGGCTCTGCTCCATAGCAAAAAATCTTTACCATGATGAAATGCGAAGCCGTCAGCGAGTAGCTGATGTGAGCGAAATCAATGACTTGCCATCAAATGAAAATGTTGAGAACTCAGTTGCAGATTCTGACATGGCGTTCCGCATACACCTCGTTCTTCACCGTTTGGAAGAACCATACAAAGAAGTATTTCAGCTTCGCGTATTCGGGGAACTATCTTTTTCACAAATTGCTGCAATTTTTGGAAAAACAGAATCATGGGCGAGAGTTACTTATCATCGTGCAAAGCTAAAAATTCAAGAAAGGATGGATGAAAAGCATGAGTAAACAATGCGATATTGTTCGAGATATTCTTCCGCTGTATGTTGACGGTGCTTGCAGCGAAGCAAGCGCAGAGATGGTAAAAGAGCATTTGAACGCCTGTGCTGACTGTAACGCAATTTATCAGAAATTGCTTTCTCACACGAGCGAAGATGTTCTTCATGAAGAAAGCGAAAGCGTTATTATGCGCCATGAGGCAAAAGAAAAGCAGAGGGGCAGAAAAAAGATAACGATTGCTGTTCTCGTTTCCATCGCTCTTTGTATCATTGCAATTTTCACAGCTCTCTTTCTGTTACCTATAAACATTGCTTATGAGCCTGTCAAAATCGACTTCCCATTTGAGGTTGAAGATGTCGAAAGCGTTGAAATGTACCACTATGACGGAGTGCCTGCATCAGCAGAAAAGAAAGTAGTTGTTGCTGAAAATGATATAAAGACCCTGTATGATAAGTTCAAGGGCTTATCCCTAAAAGACAAAACAACTGAGGAAACTGCCGGAGCAGATGTGACCAGCTTTAGATTTAACCTCTCAGATGGAACAAGCTACGATTTGATTTACGCCTGCTATGGAGTTAAAAACGGCGAATTGAAGTCAAAAGCAGGCGGTTTTAAGTATTTCACAAGTGCGGATATTGGCTCTTATTGGAACAATTTGAATACGGAACTTGAAGCAATTCCTATCAATGAGAGTGAATTGCCGTGAGCAGATAGCAAACCCAGCCGAGCCTGTCAACGGTCAAGATGAACGGCGCAAAAGCGCCGCCGTTGACAGCCCCGCCCGTCTTTGCTGTTCGGTAATCAAGAGGGCGACAGCATAAAATGCTGCCGCCCTCTGCCATTATTCAGAAAGGGGGATTTTCCATGACCGAACACGAAAAGTATCAAGAACATATCCGGCATACACACGATGCCTTTTGCAAGACCGTTATTCGCCACGCTGCCATAGACGCAGCCCGGAGCATACGTAGCCGCCGCAAGCGGGAAATCTCGCTTGAATATCTGATAGAAGAAAAACACTATCCATTCAGCACCACAGATAAATACTTTGCGGAGCAAGCTGCCATGAACAGCTATCCGCTTTTCGTCTGTGGTCAGATGGTGCTTTTGGAAAGTCCAGAGCTTGCCGCAGCGCTGTCCGCACTATCACAGATGGAACAGGAAATCATTTTCCTGTACTACTTCCAACGATTGACGCATAGGGAGATTGGACGGAGATATGGACGGGCTGGCAACACAACCGGGCGGCGTATTCAGATGATTTTACGGCAGCTACGGGCAGAGTTGGAGGGCTTGTCCTATGAACCAGCTACTTCCCTATGAAACAATCGTTAAGGCAAGCGAGGGCGACCCGGAAGCTGTTGCCGCCGTTCTATCTCATTATGCCGGATATATCCGCTCCTGTGCGAAAATGGATGGACAGATCAACACAGATATGCAGGAACATATCGTCGGGCGGCTGATAGAAAGTTTGTTGAAGTTCCGCTTTGACCGCTAAACAGAAAAGTTGTATAATTAGAGCCTGACAAATTAAACTTTAATGAGGGTAGAGCAAATGGAACAGATTATCAATTATAGAGACATACCCACAGATAAAAGGATTGACATATTAAATGCTCTTGAGCGAATAGGTTTTTTTCCTGCATACGGCGGTGTGAAAACCATGCAACAAATTATGGAAAAGTCAGTTCCGGGTTCAGGTCCACAATTCTATTTCGTTTTCCGTGAAAATGAGTTGATAGGCTACAATTTTCTCATTGGTGACACTAAGAAATATAAAGCGTTCCCATGGCTTGCTATTAGCAATATGGATGAGCAGAAGTTGACTGTTTGTGAAGAACTGATGAAAATGCAAATTGCCTTTTTTGAAGAACTCGGAATGCAAAAGATAGCAGATCATTGTGTTAGAATTATGGAAGATTACAGAAAAGGAATTGGAAAGCGAAAAGAAAGCGATTGCAGATAAATTCCATTTGAAAAACGGCTAACAATTTAATACCGCCGCTCATCACAGCGGCACATAAGCAGTAAATCTTGAAAAAGGTTTGCTGCTTTTTTTGCGCCCATTTTCAAAATCTTTGGCAAACTACACCGCCGGATTGTTGTAGGGAGCAGACAGGGAAAATAAAAAAATTTCCGCTGCGTTTGCCAAAACGCACCCTTTTCACCGTTGTAGTGGTGAACAGCGGGCAGAACACGCCGCCGCAATCGCTATATTGGTGGAGCAAGCCAGTATATCCGCAAACCAGAGCCGCCGAGGAAAGCGGCAGCTTTTTAGAGCAAGATTCTACCGCAGTACCAAAATTCGCTTATCGCTCATTTTGCCCCTGCGGGAATCTTGTTGGGGAGTGCCTTCCCCAAACCCTGCTTATGCGGCTTACGCCGCTGGAAAATCCCTCAAAATAATTTTTCGGATTTTTCAAAAACAGTTCCGCTTTACACCCTGTTTTTCTCCTATTAGTGAGAGGACACCACGCACAGCCGAAGGAGGTTTTACCATGCGAAAACGATATAACACGCCGCACCGCAGCCGGGTAGTCAAGACACGCATGACCGAGGAAGAATACGCCGAGTTTGCGGAAAGGCTTTCTGCTTACAACATGAGCCAAGCCGAGTTTATCCGGCAAGCCATAACCGGGGCAGCCATACGCCCCATCATAACCGTTTCCCCCGTCAATGACGAGTTGCTTGCCGCTGTCGGGAAGCTGACCGCCGAATACGGCA
>NZ_QWGI01000066.1:0-4198 GCF_003435125.1 Clostridium sp. AM25-23AC
TCTAAAACAGAATGGTGACCGCTGAGCTCCGTAAAATGCACCTTGTAAGAATCATGCTTAATGCATAATTAGAGGTGGCTAACTTCATCAAATAAAATGATAACTCTGCCTTCTTTATCTGTCTAAATAAGAATGTGCTTTGGCACATTCTCGCACCTCGCGCGGTCGCTTGCGACTATCTACATCTTCGCGCGAGTGTGCAGCTTTGGCACGTCAGTGCCTTTTTATGTAACGGGGAATTCCTCGGAATTTCCTGTTACATAAAAATCCCCGGCTATACCCGCCGGGGACCCTGTTCGAAAAATCCTTTATTTATGCTCTTTCCCGAAAAATTCAGAAAATTTACCGATTCACCTTTCTCTCCGCCGCCATCGCCAGATGCTTCGCCAGTACAGCCGTCGTCACAGCTCCGACGCCGCCCGGGACCGGGGTCGCCGCGGAGGCTTTTTCTTCCAGACCTTCCCAGAGGACGTCGCCGCAGAGCTTTCCGTTCTCATCCACGTTGATTCCAACGTCGATCAGCACAGCTCCTTCCTTTAAGAAGGACGCGTCTAACATCTTCGCCTTACCTGCCGCCGCGACGAGAATGTCCGCTTCCCGGCAGACTGCCTTTAAGTCCTTCGTCTTTGTATGGCACACAGTCACCGTCGCGTTTTCCTTCAACATCAACATGGACAGCGGACGTCCAACGACCATGCTGCGTCCGACGATCACCGCGCGCTTTCCTTCCATTGGAATATCAAATGCCTTTAACACCTCAATGACCGCCTCAGCCGTACACGGAGCAAAACCGTCCTTCTCTCCTGCAAACACCTTCGCCGTATTCACTGCACAGATTCCGTCGAGGTCCTTCTCCGGCCGGATCATCTGCTCCGCACGTTTTTCATTGATATACTTCGGCAGCGGGCGAAATAACAGAATTCCGTCGATGGCCTCGTCATCATTGATCTTCTGGAACTCCGCAAAGAACTCCTCCTCTGTGATATCCGCCGGATACACATATGACTTTGTCTCCATTCCATATGCCGCAATACGTTTCATGACATTTCTCTCGTAGGAGAGATCATCCGGCCGCTCGCCAATGCGGACGATAGCCGCTGTCGGCACATATCCTCCTAATTTCCCGTTCATCGCGAGAACCTGTTCCTTGATTTTCGCAGAAACCTCTGCACCTTTTAATGTGATCATCCTCTTACCGCCTTTAATACAATCCCATAGATCCGGTCTGCCTGTTCCGTTCCCTTCCTTATAAGAAGCTCCGCCTGGCTGTTCATCTCCTCGGCATACTCTCGGTCCTTCATCATCTTCGTATTGATATACACGCTCATGACCGCTCCGAGAAGTGCTGACCGGATCCCCTGAATCCCGACACCCGCGTCACTCACCGCAAGCCGGCTTCCGTGGAGCGCCAGAAACTCGATATCGTCCATCACGCTGACCGCCCGCTCCATGACTTCCATCGGGACCTTCGCCGCAGCCTTCAGGCATTCTTCCATCCGCTCTTCCTTTTCCGTCTTCTCTTCCTTCGTCTCCGCCTTCATGCGGTAAACCTCCGAGAGTGGCTGAAACGCCTGCTCGTCCGCCTTCTCAAGCCGGATAAAATCCATTCTCGCCCCGCCAAGTCTCGCAAGGATCTTCTGGACATCTTCCTCATATATCGCAAACTTCTTCTTTCCCGAAGTCAGGTTCCCCACCATCTCACCGAGAGCCGTTCCGATGGCGCCGTAAACTGCCGCCGCACTTCCGCCCCCCGGAGTCGGTGCCTTGGATGCCAGGGCTTCCAGGTATTCGTTCCACTGTTCCATGAACACGTTTCCTTCCATATTTACTCTCTGCGCAGCTATCCCGGTCTTCTGATACTGCCATATCCTTCCATACAATATGGCAGGCGGCTGGCGCAGTCTTGAAACCTATTATCCATGATTTCACAGTGCTTGTCAATCCTGACTCTATATTTCCTACCATCTCTATATGATTTTCATTCTGACATCCGCCCTGATTTCATTTCCTGTCCGCCACTCTCTCCCTCTGCTTTTCCACCACCAGATCCTTTTTATTTTCCCCGCCGGGTAACTATTCAGTACCTTCATAGTTACGTGCAAAAATCCATTCCAGATCAGCTTCGCTGAGGGGATTTTTGCCTTCCAGCCTATGTTTTCTTACGGTCAGCGCAGCAAGTGCGCAGACCTACTGAACAGTTACCCCGCCGGCACATATCTTTCTCCTCCCGCCTCTCCCAATTTATGCATTGCTTATGTATAATATGCACTTTATTTCATAAAAATGCATTTTACGCTTGACATTATGCATATTCGGATGTATATTTATGAAGCATAAAGAAAACAACGTCTGAAACAGATCGGAGGATAACAATTATGAAAGAGAAAGTTATTTTAGCATATTCCGGCGGACTCGACACAACAGTTCTGATTCCGTGGTTAAAAGAAAATTATGATTACGATGTAGTCTGCGTCTGCATCGACGTAGGACAGGGAAATGAGTTAGATGGTCTGGAAGAGAGAGCAAAATACTGCGGAGCTTCCAAATTATATATCGAGCATGTTGTCGATGAATTCTGCGACGAGTACATCGCTCCGTGCGTAAAAGCAAACGCTACCTACGAGAACAAGTATCTCCTCGGTACCGCAATGGCCCGCCCGCTGATCGCGAAGATTCTTGTTGATATCGCGAAGAAGGAAGGCGCTGTTGCGATCTGCCACGGTGCTACCGGTAAAGGAAACGATCAGGTTCGTTTCGAGCTTGGCATCAAGGCCCTTGCCCCGGATATGAAGATCATCGCTCCGTGGAGAACCTGGAATATCCAGTCCCGTGAGGAAGAATTAGAGTACTGCGCAAAACATAACATCGATCTTCCATTCAAGAAGAACGACAGCTACAGCCGTGACCGCAACATCTGGCACATCAGCCATGAAGGTCTTGAGCTGGAAGATCCGGCACAGGCTCCGAACTACGATCATATGCTCGTACTCGGCGTAACACCGGAGAAGGCACCGGATGAAGAGACTGAGATCTCCATCTCCTTCGAGAAAGGATTCCCGGTTGCATTAAATGGCGAGAAGATGAAATTCTCCAAGATCCTCACAAAATTAAATGAGCTCGGCGGAAAGAACGGAATCGGCATCACCGATATCGTTGAGAACCGTATGGTCGGCATGAAGTCCCGTGGTGTTTATGAAACTCCTGGCGGAACGATCCTTCTCGAAGCTCACAAGCAGTTAGAGGAACTGATCTTAGACAAAGAGACATTAAAATATAAGAAGAACATCGACAACGAGTACGCTGATGTCGTTTACTCCGCAAAGTGGTTCAGCCCGTTACGGGAGGCATTACAGGCATTCGTTGAGTCCACTCAGGAATATGTGACCGGTGAGTGCAAGATGAAGCTCTACAAGGGCAACATCATCAAGCAGGGCACAACTTCCCCGTATTCCTTATACAACGAGAGCATCGCTTCCTTTACAACCGGTGATCTCTATGACCACCATGACGCTACCGGCTTCATCAATCTCTATGGACTCTCCACAAAGGTTCGCGCAATGAAGAAGGCAGAGGTCGAGAAGAACCAGAAATAATAACTCTCTTTCATAAAAAACTTAGGCTTGATCCCGGCAGGACATGTTCCCGCCGGGATCTTTTCTTCAGCTGTTCAGATTCAATGTCACTTAGTTAAGCTTTTTACAAATTAATGGATTTGTGTGCATCTAGCGTGAAAAGGATGTGGTAAACAAAAAAGATTAAAACAATCTTCGTTCAAAAAATCATATAAATATCAGGCACGACTTTAAGACAGACTTTCGTCTGCCTTAAAATTAGTGTATAATAGAATTGTCAGCTACTCTATGTTATACAAAACGGTAAGAGAAGCTGAGCGGTTTTTGGACTCTATGCTGGCGGGCATAGTTTCTATCGGGCCTGATAGGTAGGATATACTTACTTATCAGGCTTTCTAGATTTGGTGGTGCGACTCCTCTTAGAAAATCAAAACAGATTTTCATTGCGAGAGAAAAGTTGACTTGGTACTCATATTTGCGATCCATACTTTTTACTGGTACATGTAAAATAATTATGGAACAGAAATTGTACAAAATGAGCCTGCTCCACAGTTCAAATGCAACATACTCTGTTTTTTTAGAGTGTAAATTAACCTGTTGTGCTAGATAAAATAATATAAAGAAAC
>NZ_QWGI01000067.1:0-4142 GCF_003435125.1 Clostridium sp. AM25-23AC
GGTCTGTGCCTGGGCTGAGGCTGAACCTGAGGTCTGTGCCGTAGCAGGGACAGTGGAGTCTGCTACCTCCGTCTGTGTCCCGGAAGCCTGTGCATTCTGTTCCTGGCTGCTCATTTCCATGACAGCTCCTGTCTGTGCATTGATCGTGTAGGCGTAGGCATACTCTCCGGAAGTAAATTCCACCTTATAGCAGGCCACTCCCGCCACCTCACTTAAGGTCGTGGCTGAAATGTCTGCATCTGCCGCTTCAATATCCGCTGCTTTTAACGCCGCTTCCTGTGCCTCCTCCATAGGGATCATCTGTGTCTGCTCCTTCGTCTGCTCCTGGCTGCTTTGCTGCGGAATACTTGCCGCTGCATTATCTCTGCATCCGGTCAGGGTCATTGCAAGTGCAAATGCCGCTACGGTAAAAATCCATTTCTTTCTCATACTCTTTCTTATCCTCCTATCAGATTGGAATGCGTAAAGTGTAGCCGATATCCTGCCAGATTACAAGTGAAATTTTTGTGTACATGGGAAATTTGTAGAAATTTAATAAATATAGTAACACTTGCAATACCGTAAATTGCGCCGCCCATGCTTCTTTTTACAGATTCCCTGATTGTCTCCATTTTGTATAACAAAAGGCAGCCCACTATGGACTACCCTGATAAAAATAAAAAGCAGCAAATTCCGGCAATCCACTCCTTACTATGTATTATCCTTCAACCCATAACACTGGTATAGCATTTCTGTCATTTTCTTCTTATCTGTTCCCCTTATACCCAAGGACTTTAAATCCACTGTTTCATCAGCTATTTCAGATAAGAACTTTTTCATATCCTCTGCTATTTCCGGACTGAGGACTTGCCTTGTATTGGCTGTGATTAACTGTGCTAATCGGAACACATCGTTTTTATGTTTCTTTATGTTTTTGCTATCGACCTGCTCTCCATTCAACTTGCGTTCCTTTAAATCCAGCCATGCTTTCGTCTTAAATGGAATCAGGCAAGTCGGACTTAATACCGGAATGCCATCAACCATCATTTGTCCGGTTTTTAACAATTCATAATATGCTTCATTTAAAAGGATTGCCGACAAACTGGATATTTCATCATCTATCGGAAGCGGAGTGAGAACTGCATCATCTTCCAATATAATAAAATCCGGATTTCTGGAAAATATTTCTATCATATATGGATATTCTTTACTTTTCGGAGATGTGAAACGATAAAACTGTGCATTTCCAGTGCTTTTATTCAAATGCTCATATCCTGCTTCTTTGACATACTCCCAAAACTGCCTGCCAAACTCCGCTGTTATGGATTCAACAATCAATACAATATCTACATCTTTTGTAGCACGAAATGGTAATTCTTCATTTTCCATAATCAAATCACACGCCGTCCCACCGATGATGACATATTGATTTTCAAAACCTTGAAATCTTTCCTTAAATTTTGTAAATCCGCTGACCATTACTCATGCAACCTTCTTTCCTGCAATTCATCTACTGCTTCTTCAATTCTTTCATCATTTGTATTTGTAAAAGATAAAACAAGTGAAATATCATCAGCACTGTTATCCTCTGAAAATTGTTTTGGGTTGTATGCCCATAATTCAAGGCTGACCTGTTTATCCGGGTCTATCAATTCATCAGTCAGCAAGGCTTTATCATAATCTTTCTCACTAATTGCATAGGTAACAACTCGGCTTGGATTTAGCATTGTTTTTTTAGAAAGTGCTGTTTCCCCTGCAAAGACCATATTTTCTGTAACTTGCGTCTTATCTATATATCCTGTTTTTCGAACAGGAGTCGTCAAATATACTTTTGCTTTTTCAAATAATTCATCTCGCTTATATTTTGACTCAATAAACTTATTGACACCGTCTTTTGCTACAAGAAACAAATCTGTCGTTTCCAACTGCTTCACTGCTCTGGTCAAGGTCATTGCTGTAAACGGAAGCACTTTTCCGGCTTCTGAAGTATACAATCGTTTTTTCTTACTGTACAGATAAAATAAAAACAACTGCTGCGTGGAGTAAACAAACTTACTCGTCAGCTTTTGGGGTTCTTTTTCATCAGAAAGCATTGTCCCAATGAAAGGAAGAAAGACCTGCTTATCAGTAATAAATGGTATATTATTTTCTATAAGGCTTTTTCTTCGATAATTTGATACCGTTGTAAGTTCAAATACGACTGGCACATTATCAATCTGCTGTATTTTTACAATTTGTTTTTTCAATGCCGGAAGTGTGGCAAGTTCTTCTGTTGGAGCAAGCATTATACAGCGTCTGTTTCCAATATATGCTGTATGAAAATCATAACTCCCTGCAATATAAACAGGCAAAGAATCCTGATGATTCCATGCTTCATATTTTATAGAAATCCCGAATACGCTTGTAAGCATATTTCTCATTCTCCTTTTAACTTAATTTGTTTTATTTTAACTTAGCCAATGTTAAAAGTCAAGTTTTTGAGTTATTTTGAATTTATATTTCCTTTTTCCGTGACCGGATACTGGTTCAATAATGTCTGCCTTTGAAAGGCTTACCTGAACTTTCTGTCTTTCGTTATAGAATGATGTGGAAGTTTCGGTAACAGAGATATTCTGACCTACATAAGTAACCAAACTAATTGTCTACATCTCCCTGCTATTCTTTTTAACTTTATTCTGATCCTGCGGATCTCTGACTTGTTTTTCCGAAACTTCACATTGCTTTGTGCAAAGACGCTCTTTCAACGATATGCGACCCTGCTGCAGCTTCTGCTTATCTTCTTTACGATTAAATTTTTCCACACCATTGTTAAGCACATTGTCAATCATGTTATAATTCTGCTCTTCCATTTCCTCGATCTTAGCAAGCGGCTTGTACTCTGCCAGTTTTACAAGCAGCTCTTTGGCTCTCTGCTCACTGTTCTCATCGGTGCCTTCTTCTATGGAAGTCTGCAAAAAATTCTGAAAATGTCCGATGTTTCCATTGCGTATATCTTCTGCGATCCTTTGCACCTGCGCTTCCTGATCCGATACCGTATCGCTATACTCATAAGGATCCATGTCATAGGATAACCGGTCAAGTTCTCCCGCAAGTGCCTGTATTTTCTGCTCTTTCGTTTCCCGGTCATTGACCTCTTTCTCCGGGAATGCTTCTACCAGCTTTTTAATAGCGTCCTGCACGCTCGGATGATCTCTCACATCCGGCATATAGTTGAGAAAATCTACATCAATCGTCTTTCCGGTAAGAAGATCCACCTGGTCATCCTCCAGGCAGTCGGTTCCCTCTACATGAAGATTCACTCCGATTGCCGGAACTCCATTTAACCGTGCCGGATCCATTTTCCGGTAAATCCGGATAGCATCTTCAATGGTTGGAATATCCTTATAATATGCTCCGATGCCATGAAATTCTCCACACTCTGCCACAGTAAATGTGACCGTAAGATCTTCTGCTTTCTCTTCCAGTTCATGCAGAAATTGTGGCAGACCGGTAAATCCGAACGTATCCACAAAATGTGCGCTGTTTTCTCTGTTTTCATGCAGTACCACAATGTCACTGACAGAAAGAGAATGTGCCTTGTAGTCTGCCGGGTGGTCAATATTGAACTTCGTATAGATGGCTTCCAGTGTTTCCCCCTGCGTCCTTCCCCGGAATTCAGACAATTCCCCCATATACACCTGTTCATAATTCTCCGGCACTATGGTATCCAAATTATACTTGGTGATTCCCATACGTTTCAGACTTTCCGTTCCTTCAAAGCGGAACTTATCCAGTTCAGGATTATTCTTTAACTGGTAAATGCCATATTTATCCATACTTCCATGGAGTAACTGTGCAGCCTTTCGTGCATCAGAAGCTTCTTGCTGTTTCTGTGATTTATTGATTTCTGTCTCCGAATCCTGCAATGCATCAATCCCTTTCTGCGCATCCATCATAGTAAGCTCCACATCCTTGTCTGTAATTTCCTGTACTTTTTGTTTTTCTGTCTGATTATCTGTCATAGATTACCTCCATTTTTGCATGATAAAAGGCAGCCCACAATGGACTGCCTTGATAAAAGAAAAAGCAGCAAATCATTTACTGATCTACTGCTTGTTTCTTTGGTATTTACTTGTTACTTATATGCATATTGCGAAGCTAAACGGCCGTCTTTGCGGAGCAAA
>NZ_QWGI01000068.1:0-3984 GCF_003435125.1 Clostridium sp. AM25-23AC
TTGAGTAACATCATTGAAGGCATAACCAAAGACCTGAAGGCAATCCCGAAAAATCTGAAAGCAAAAGCAGGAGGTATGGATACCAAGAAGCTAGTGCTTTTGAATCTGCCCTATATCTTTGCTGGGTATTTCTGTGACAAGGTTGCATGGTTGTGGAGAGTATCGGAGGGGACAAATGCTTCCGATAAGATGATGGCAGTCATGAACCGCTTTGATAAGCTGTTTGCCAATCCCTTGCCCAGCTTCCATCCAAGGGATTTACTGATTGGTGTGGCAGGCGGCATAGCACTCCGACTTGTGGTGTATTACAAAGCCAAGAATGCCAAGAAGTTCCGGCAGGGTGTAGAATACGGTTCCGCAAGGTGGGGCAATGCCAAGGACATAGAGCCATATATGGACTCTGTGTTTGAAAATAATGTCCTTTTGACACAGACGGAACGGCTGATGATGTCCGGCAGACCGAAAGAGCCGAAGTATGCAAGGAACAAGAACATTCTTGTTATCGGTGGCTCTGGTTCCGGTAAGACTCGCTTTTTTGTGAAGCCGAGTGCGCCCGTAAGGGCGGTATAAATCCTACCTTGAGCAAGTAGTAGGTAAAAGTATCAAGCGGCATTGTGCCGCAACCTATCATTCCCCGTCTTACCCCAAAAGGGAAACCGGAGGGCGACCATAGCATGACGGAGGACACGGGGCGCTGAAGCCTCAGAAGCGCCGGCGTGACGGAATGAAAATCCACGTATGAGGATGGAAGCTAGACTGCTTGAATGACAGCCTGAAATCGGGACCAAGAGCGTACCCCTGACGTAGAGAGGTTGTACTCGTCAGTGTTCCTGACAGTCGCATTGTTTGGCTATGCGGCTGCTGATACTCGGAGCAGGTTCAGCCACGGGAAAGTGGAAAAAGGCGAACGTCACATACCGACAACGTGGAACGCTTGTTTATACCGTACTAAACGGGGATTGCCTAAAGTGAAATGCCGAAAGGCTATGAAAACGCTGAAATGCGGGGTTCTGAATATTCACCATGGCAACAGAGTTCCCATAGTAGTCTGCGGACGGGAAAGCCGTCTACATGGCAAAGGGGAACAGTGAATCATTTTCAAAACAGAAAGGATGGTGTGTGAGACACTATGAGAAATCCGATTCATGTCTTGAAAAGCCTTGAAGAAAAGGCAAGTGTAAGTAACTACAAATATGAAAGATTATATCGCAACCTATACAATCCAGAGTTCTATCTCCTTGCATATGCGAACATTGCGAAATCGCAGGGGAGCATGACGCAGGGGGTAGACGGGCAGACGCTGGACAACATGAGCCTGCCGAGAATTAACCGGATTATTGAATCCATACGCAACAGGACATATCCGCCAAAGCCTGCAAAAAGAAAGTACATTCCTAAAAAGAACGGGAAACTTCGCCCGTTGGGAATCACTTCTACTGATGATAAGTTAGTGCAGGAAGTGGTCAGAATGATTCTTGAAGCAATCTATGAGCCGACATTCAGCAACAATTCACACGGTTTCAGACCAAAAAGAAGCTGTCACACGGCACTTACGCAAGTGAAGAAAAACTTCACAGGTGTTACATGGATTGTCGAGGGAGACATTAAGGCGTGCTTTGATAACTTCGACCATCATGTGTTGGTTGAATTACTGCGGAAAAGGATTTCAGACGAGGCTTTTATCGGTCTAATCTGGAAGTTCCTGAAAGCCGGATATATGGAACAATGGCAGTACAACTGCACCTACTCCGGTGTTCCGCAGGGCAGCGGTATCAGTCCGATATGTGCAAACATCTACCTCAGCGAACTGGACAACTATATGCAGGAATACAAAGAAAAGTATGATTGCGAGCCAGAACGCAGAAGGACGACCAGAGAATACGAGCGGGCGTCCCGGAGATACAGAAAGGCACGTAAAGCGTTAATGGGCGCAGAAAAATCAACTCCTGAACTGGTAAAAGAATTTAAGGATTCCAGAAGGAAGAAGATGAATCAGCACTATTACAATCCGTTTGAGGAAGGCTTCAAGAAAATCCAGTACAACCGTTACGCCGATGATTTTGTAATCGGCGTTATCGGCTCCAAAAAGGACGCAGAAAAAATCAAGGAAGATGTAAAAATCTTTCTCCAAGAAAAACTGCATTTGGAAATGTCCGAGGAAAAGACGAAAGTCACCCATTCCAGTAAGCCGGTACGCTATCTGGGGTACGATTTCAAAGTAATCCATTCCAAGAACATGAAGCGTTGTAAAAACGGCGACATGAAACGGGTGTGGTATGGAAAAGTATTCCTGTATATGCCGAAAGAAAAATGGATTAAAAAAGCGATGGAACGGGGAGCGATACAGGTGAAACGCAACAATGACACAGGCAAAGAAATGTGGCGGCCTATGCCAAGGAAAGACCTGATGAACCGCAGCGACGCAGAGATTGTGTCTACTTTCAATTCCGAAATTCGAGGGTTATATAACTTCTATCGGATAGCAGAAAACGTAGGCGCATTGCACAAGTATTACTACATGGTGCGGTACAGCATGTTAAAAACTCTGGCAGGAAAGCACAGAACGAATGTCAGTGTTATTAAGAAGCGGCACATGGTAAACGGAGTACTGAGAATCCCATACGATACAACTAAGGGACGTAAATACTGCGAATTTTACCATGATGGATTCAGAAAGCACAGCGACGGCTATGACAATGTGGCAGACGTTATGCCGAGTTATAGGAAATATGACAGCAGGCACACGATAGTAAACCGCATAAAAGCCGGAGTATGCGAGATTTGCGGGGAACATGCAGACTATTTATGTATGCACCACGTAAGAACGCTGAAATCGCTGAAAGGCAGGGATATATTTGAGCAGAAAATGCTGAAAATGAGAAGAAAATCTCTGGCTCTCTGCCCTGACTGCTTTGAACTCTTACACGAAACCAAAGAATCAAGGTGATTCATGGAAAGCCGGATACGCTGAGAGGTGTACGTCCGGTTTGGGAGGCGGCTCCCTGAAACCTACTGATGAAAGTCAGCAAGGCGCAGGGTGCCTACCTCATACCTGATGCAGATGCACTCGTCTTATGTTGTCACTGATCCGAAAGGTACGGTACTGGTTGAGTGCGGAAAGATGTTAAAGAAGGGCAAGTACAAGATAAAAGTTTTAAATACCATAAACTTTGCTAAATCCATGCATTACAATCCTTTCGCCTACATTCGGAGCGAAAAGGATATTTTGAAACTTGTAAACACGATTATAGTCAACACCAAAGGAGAGGGACAGCAATCCGGTGAGGACTTCTGGGTCAAGGCTGAAAAGCTCTATTACACGGCACTTATCGCTTATATCTGGTATGAAGCTCCGGAAGAGGAGCAGAATTTCGCAATGCTGATTGATATGATTGATGCCAGCGAAGCCAGAGAGGACGATGAGAACTTCAAAAATGCCGTGGACTTATTGTTTGAGGAGCTGGAAGCGGATAAACCCAATCATTTTGCAGTAAGACAGTACAAAAAGTACAAACTTGCTGCCGGAAAGACAGCGAAATCAATCCTGATTAGCTGCGGTGCGAGGTTAGCACCATTTGATATTAAGGAGCTGCGTGACCTTATGGAATATGACGAGCTGGAGCTTGATACTCTGGGAGAGGAAAAGACAGCATTATTCGTTATTATTTCCGATACCGATGCCACATTTAATTTTGTGGTATCAATCATGTATTCACAGCTCTTTAACCTGCTTTGTGATAAAGCAGATGATGTTTATAACGGAAGGCTCCCGGTTCATGTGCGTATGCTCCTTGATGAGTTTGCGAACATCGGGCAGATTCCACAGTTTGAGAAGCTGATTGCTACAATCCGTAGCCGTGAAATATCAGCTTCTATTATTTTGCAGTCAAAATCCCAGCTCAAGGCGATTTACAAGGACAATGCAGATACCATAGAGGGCAATTGTGTGCGCCCAGAAGTCGCCAGCGCAATATAAATTGGCGA
>NZ_QWGI01000069.1:0-294 GCF_003435125.1 Clostridium sp. AM25-23AC
GGGAGCGGCGTTCTCTATTTTATACTTACATGGAGTGAGGCCAGAGGGCAGCATCGCTTGGGTGCTGCCCTCTGGCGTTTCCCCACGATATGCGGGAGGCGTATCCTATTTTTGATAAGGAGGTTTTACCGTGAGATTAACGACAAAGGAACTGGAACAAATGAAAAGCATTGACATCGGCGCAGTGGCTCCCGAGTCCCTGCCGGATGTGAGCGGTATGGCCTTTGACACCTCTCTCCCCCGGGAGGAGCGGATCGCTCTGTTTTTGCAGGCGGTAGAAAATCCATACTGCTT
>NZ_QWGI01000069.1:304-3979 GCF_003435125.1 Clostridium sp. AM25-23AC
GGTAGAAAATCCATACTGCTTTTGCATCGGCGGGATCGGTGGCGATTGAATATTCTGCAAATCCATCATCTGGCGCTGCATCAGTAGACTGGAACCTACCGGGCAGGAATGCCACGCAAGAACCGTCAATGAGACGGTATTGGAGAATGTGGTAGTTCAGGCTATCAACACGCTCCTTGGTGATAAGTCCACCTACCAGGCGCAGCTCCAGCAGAACATTGCAAAGGTGATCCGCAGTGCTCAGCAAAATACCACTGATGAGATCAACGAGAGACTGCAGGAACTCCAGAAAGAGCTTCTCAAAAAAGCTAACAACAAGGAAGCCTACGATGAGATTGCCGACGATATCTTCCAACTTCGGGAACAGCGAGAAAAATGCACGGTTGACACTGCGACCAGAGACGCACAGATTGCTCGCATCAATGAACTGCAGGATTTCATCAAGCAGCAGCCCGCACAACTAGAAGCCTTCGACGAGACCCTGGTAAAGCGCTGGCTTGAGCGGATCATTGTCTGGGAGGACCACTTCACTGTGGAGCTTAAGTCTGGACTGAACATTGATATTGAAGGATAATCCCAATAGATGCACGAAACCCTCTCGACCATGATGGCCGGGAGGGTGTTTTCTATATCAACAAACGTGAATTTGTTTATTTCTTCTTTTTCGGTTTTGGTGCTGGCAGTTCGTCATACATAGAACCAAACAAACCTGCCAAAAATCCCTTATTATCAACTTCATCTACCAACAACATCTCTTTTGCTCCCTCATAGGGTAATTCATATGAAGCTGTCGGCATATAACTAATTGCTGATTTTACTGGTTTAACAAGTAATCTATCATCATAGATACCACCTACAATCTTTCCTCGATAATAAATAATAAATTCTCCCATCATAGCTCGATAAGTAATTTCTTCTAACTCAGATAGCTGCCCTAAAATAAACTCTAAATATTCTTTGCTTGATGCCATAATTTCACCTCAACTTATAATTTACTTAATAATATGTGCTGTAATAATTGTATAACTATATGAATTGATAGTGATTTTGACATTTTCAATTTCGCAATACCAATTTTTACCTTGTTTGTATATATGGCAATTTTCATCCAACACCTTATTTTTGCAATACTCAACAACATCTACTATATCTATTTTTAGATTTCTTTTAATTCTATCAACTCCCAGTTCAGTTGTATGAATTTTGTTAATATTATCGAGTAATATTTTTTTATCTTCCATTCTTCTTTTCCTCAAATTGTAATCTACCGAATTTTCCCTTCACATCTATTCCGCTGCCTACAAACACCCAAAATGGTCGAGTTGCCAGATTGGTTGTCAGCCCTTTCTGTTTTCCAAAATCCGTGACATCTAATCCACTGTCCCAAATCGCGACATCTAATTCGAGGTTACAACCTGACACATATTTTGCCGTAGATATGTTTCCATATAAGAAAACCGGGCCTTTTCAGATGTCGGGCCTTACATCCCAACTTCCGAAAAAGCCCGGAAATACGCCGCTTTCTGGCACTTATTTATCTTTTCTTGACATCAAGACTACCATCTCCACGTGTAATAGTTAGGCTATAACCAAACAAACCCACATTTACTAAAATTCCTTGAAATTCAATCCTTCTGCAGCCATCTTATCTTCTCAACGTTGTATGTTTGATTAGGCTATTATATTATTCTAGCTTTTTTTCTATAAACTTAAGTGTACGCTGTCCGATTTTTTCTTTATCAAAACTTTCTACAATGGCTTTCATTGTTTCCGCACTCCAAAATATCTTGAGTTTTTCTTTTGCACGGGTTATTGCAGTGTAAAAAATAGAATGCGATATTTTTTCTGCATTATAAGAGGGAATAATTATCTTTACAGAGTTATATTCTAAACCCTGTGCCTTATGAATAGAAACAGCATATGCGATTTGAAAAGGAATAATTGTCTTGAATCGTTCTTCCTCTGGTGCCGATTCATCATCGCTTGCGATTACTTCTAAGCGTATTCTTGTTCCACGATCTGTCACATCAACAAATTCAAAACTTTCGTTTCTGCATTGCCGCTCTGTTAAAATAGTGTCTATATCAAGCGTAAATAATATAGCTGAATCTCTTTTCGAGATATCTACAATTCTTCCTTTTAAATTGTTATATAATATAGGAGAACGCTTGGTATCGAGAAAAATCACTGGGTCTCCGACTTTAAATGTCCACTCAGCCCATGTATATACTTCGCTTTTAGTGTTAGCATTTTGAAAATAAAGGTTCATGTTGTTCAAACCAAATTTACCGTCATAGTTTAAACATAGTACAATTTCATCTTCATCCTGAGATACGAATATTTCTTCTCCTATATCAGCTGAAAAGGGACCATCTATTGCAAGTTTTTCAGTAATAATAGGTTGAATTTTTCTAACTTCATCCCATAAGCCCTTTAACTCTTTTTTGTCCGTTCTCCAAGTATTTAAAAGTTCAACATTGGCACCATCCGTTTTAATAATATCCTTGGCATAATAAAACCAGTTACCGAAATCAATGGACTCAATTTGATAAATATCTCCAGCTAAAACAAGCAATGTACTTTCATCAATTTTTTCAAGCAACCTCTTCATTGTTCTATTGTCTATTGTACTGCATTCATCAACAAAAACTATGTCATAATCTGTAAGTGTAATTGTCTTTGTAAAGCTATCAATACTTATAAAATCAGAATCAAGACCCGGATTTTCTATACGTCTTTCCAAATTCTGCAAAGCAGTATGCGTTTTCGTAAGAAAAAGTTTCTTTGATTGATTCATCATATTTGAAATGTAATTAATCAATGTTGTCTTTCCCGTACCAGCTGCTCCGTAAATGAGCATTACTTGAGAATTTACAAATAACTTTTGCAAGGCAACCTTTTTTAATGGATCTTCGAAATTTATATTACATTGCTTAAGATATCGTAGGTTGGACTCCCTTTGTCCTCTATTACTTATTTTTGAAAACTTTAGCAATTTATTAAGTATAAATATAGTTGTAGTTTCGTAGGAAGCAATTGATAAAAATCCATTTTCTTCATTTATCATAAAACCGTTACTGCATTCCCACTGATCCAGACTAGAGTTGTACTTTTTTATCGCTTCCCGGCTTGCTACCGAATCAATATCAAAATACAGCTCCCCCGTTTCACGTATCATACTTTCAATCGTTAAGTAAGGACGTACTGTATCAAACTCCGCAGAGCCATTTGTTATTTCAAGGATATCCTTTATATTACCCTTACTGGTTTTCCTTCCGGCTAAATTTGAAATAAAGGGTTTTTTCTCAAATGGATAACATCTACTCGTAATATAAAGATCATCAGAAAGACAATACTTATCAAACGTATTAGGAAGCACGAATTCTAACGTTTCTTCCCGCAGGTTTAGTAATATGTAGCGTATTGTATGCTTTCCTTTTTTGTTTGAAGAAAGTGAATAATCTCTTCTCAGTTTAATCAATACATCCTTAAATGTATTAGTGTTTGTCTCTCCATAGATTTGATCCAAAGCATTTTGAAAGTTATTTTCATGTATATTAATTAAATCAAAAAGATTCATGCCTGTTCTAGTGAGAAAATTCATCAATGCGTTGTACTCACCATAATTTTTATTTAAGTTAACCTGTTGTGCTATTTCAAATAAAACGTTTAAAA
>NZ_QWGI01000007.1:0-146704 GCF_003435125.1 Clostridium sp. AM25-23AC
TGTCACGGCGGAGGTCGTGGGTTCGAATCCCATCCGGGTCGCGCATACATTTAGGTTTCCAGTATGTATGTAAGTATTATTTAAAATTTGGGGTCTTAGCTCAGCTGGGAGAGCATCTGCCTTACAAGCAGAGGGTCATAGGTTCGAGCCCTATAGGCCCCATTTTTAGACAGTACATGCCGATGTGGCTCAATTGGCAGAGCAGCTGATTTGTAATCAGCAGGTTATCGGTTCGAGTCCGATCATCGGCTTTAGTTTTAAAAACTAAATAATTCTTATGGGCGGATTCCCGAGTGGCCAAAGGGGACAGACTGTAAATCTGCTGCAACTTGCTTCGGTGGTTCGAATCCACCTCCGCCCATTAAATAGGTATTGATTTTTCGATATTTATTTTGTATAATTAAAAAGCATCGTCGCGGGGTGGAGCAGTCTGGAAGCTCGTCGGGCTCATAACCCGAAGGTCGTAGGTTCAAATCCTGCCCCCGCAATTATGCCCAGATAGCTCAGTTGGTAGAGCAGAGGACTGAAAATCCTCGTGTCGCTGGTTCGATTCCAGCTTTGGGCATTACAACTTCATAGTTGTATGGGATATTAGCTCAGTCGGTAGAGCACTTGACTTTTAATCAAGTTGTCCGGGGTTCGAATCCCCGATGTCTCATTAAGTTGCGGAAGCCGAGAGGTTTCCGCTTTTTAGTATTCTAAAGTTTGCTAAAAAAGAGGTTGCTGCACATTCACACAGCAACCTCTTTTTAGGTTAAAGTATATGTTGTTGAAAGTCGAAGATCAGTTTGATTTTGTCGGAATGAACTGTGCAATGCGTCCGGCGAAATCAGCGATATTCTGAGTCTGAAGGATCACACGGCCAGGACCGGTAAGCTTTGTGAGGAAGAGACCTTCGCCGCCGAAAAAGATGTTTCCAAGGCCTTTGATCGTCTCAACTTCATATTTTACGGTTTTCTCGAACGCAACGATATTTCCTGTATCAACTTTGATCACTTCGCCCGGTGCAAGCTGTTTCTCGACAACATCGCCGTCGATTTCGAGAAAGGCCATTCCGGAACCGGAGATGGATTCAAGGATGAAGCCTTCGCCGCCAAACAGTCCGGAAGTAAATTTCTTTGTGAAGGTGACATCAAGATTTACAGAATCCTGTGCGCAGAGGAATGCACCTTTCTGGCAGATCATGCCGCCGTTTTCTGCCGCGTCGATCGGAAGAACCTGACCAGGTACAGTTGACGCAAATGCGATCGTGGCACCCGGAGCATCCGCACGGTAGGTAGCCATAAACATGGATTCACCGGCAAACATGCGGCCAAGACCTTTCATAAATCCGCCGCGTGTGTTTGTGGACATGGAAATCCCTTCAGACATCCAGGACATTCCGCCGGACTGTGTATACATGGTTTCGCCTGGAGCATCAAATTTGATCTCAACTGCAGGGATAGTTGTGCCAATAATTCTGTATTTCATAGGATCCTCTCTTTCTGGCGTATTGAACGATGAAAATACGCTTGTATTGCTGTATCCAAAAGATACACAAGGGTGAACAAATATATTATATCATACTCTGCCGATAGTTACAGAAGAAATACTGGAATGAAATTTACATGAAATTTACAGTGAAAAATCCTGTTTATGAAAATAACAAAATGATAACATGTTTACAGTTTCCTTAAATATGGGGGTGCTCGCTTGTGTGAAAAAATTATGGATGATAGAATATCGGTAACAAGTTCAGTGACAGGCGAGTTCAGTTTTGGAAAAAGAAGGTGGCAAGGTGAAAAAGATTTGGATGATGACGGCAGCTTTAGGACTAGGAATCTGGCTGACAGGGTGTTCGCCGGCTTTTGTTCCGGTAGAAGATCCGAGTGAGCCACAGACAGAGGAACGAAATAGTCCTGAAACGGAAAAAGAAGATCAGAGGGAAAATCTGGCCTTTCAGCCACTTTCGAAGGAAGAACGTCGGTGGATCGTAACAGAATTGGAATCCTTTGATGGAGATCATAAATTTTCGGATATGGATCCGGAAAAGGCAGCATCCTGCGGCGGAGAGATCCGGGATGCGTATGATTTTGTTGGACGGGAGACGGAAAATGGTTACGGGTATGTCCTGGGATTTCGAAAAGGCAAGGAGGATCCGCTGAAAGATCTCAGCATTTACAGCATTGATGATGTGATCGAGGCTGAAAAGTGGAACGAGGACGAAAGTATTTTTGAAAAAGTATATACTTTCGAAAATGTTTATGAAATGTATTACACGGAAGCAAAGGATGTTCTGTTTTTTGTTCCGAGCGGAATAGAAGAACCGGAAGAACTCAGAAAAGCGTTTACATATAGCCTCTGTGACGGTGACGAGGGGGTCCGGTA
Organism: Clostridium sp. AM25-23AC; assembly: GCF_003435125.1. NCBI lineage: Bacteria > Bacillati > Bacillota > Clostridia > Eubacteriales > Clostridiaceae > Clostridium > Clostridium sp. AM25-23AC. The sequence continues at coordinate 2,368 of NZ_QWGI01000007.1, forward strand.
TCTGGAGACTGTAAAGAAGCGCGGCGTGCGGATGTCACCACCGGAGGACGGCGGATATCTTACCGTCCGAAGATTTGAAGATGCAGAGGTACTGGAGGAATATATTCCTTTGACTGAGGATCAAGAGAAAGAGATCACCGGCTCGGATGAGATCATTGATCCGGTCATGTATGGAATAGATGGGATCACATATGCGGCAAGCCAGGAAATTTATGAGTCAGAAAACCCGGATCCGGATGAGATCACGGTTCCGGCATTAAAAATTGCAGAGGAAAAATGTGAATTTCAGACGGTCGGAACGGAAGACATGAAAGAAATTACAAGTGCGGAACTTGAGGTGGTCCCGATTTCCAAAGAGCCAGAGAAAAACACCGATTTGGCGCGCAAAGATTCTGCTGACTCGGAGGTCGTAGGGATTTCCGAGATGCTGCAGGATCCGGAATTGTTAAAAAGGCTGGAGGAGATCCTGGCGGGGGCATCTTTTGATGAAGCGAAAGAATGTCCGTATAACGGGATCCTGACGCTGACAAAGGCGGATGGGACACAGGTAGCGGTGAGACTGGCATCGGACGGATGCGATTCGATGGTTTATGGCAGCTATAGCTTTTATCAGGCAGCTGGGGGTGAAGTTGCGGAAATTTGGGATATGTTTCCGGAGGTAAAAGCGGAGATTGTAAAGTAAGCCGGCATTTGTAGCATTGACATTTCTTATGGAATACAGACAGATATTAGACTGGGTGAACAAAGAAGACTGGAGTGCATTATTGGATGTAGGACAGTCGCAGATTGAGAAACTTCTCTCGGAGCAAAAAGAAAAAAATATTTTATAACGAATGCGGATGCGAATTTGACGGACAACTCCCAGTTCATTTGCAGGCAGATGGGAAACAGGAGAATAAAAATTTTGAATTACAGAAAAGAAAAACAGCCGGGACTTTTAGAACGGCTGACAGAATATGCGGGATCGGATGCGTATCCATTTCATATGCCGGGACATAAAAGACGGGAGATTCCGGATGGGATCCCGGGGGGATTTCCGGACCCGTATGGGATCGATATCACGGAGATCGATGGGTTTGACAACCTGCATCATGCGGAAGGAATTTTGAAGGACGCCATGGATGAGGCGGCTGCGATCTACGGGGCGGACCGGTCCTGGTATCTTGTGAATGGGAGTACATGCGGGATTTTAAGTGCAGTTTTTGCGACTACGGAAAACGGCGGAAAGATCCTGACAGCGAGAAACTGTCATAAGGCGGTGTACCATGCGATCTACCTGAACCGGCTGGAGGCGGAGTATCTGTATCCGGAGGAGATCACGGAATTCGGGATCAATGGAGGAATCCGTGCGGAGGACGTGAGAAAAGCGCTTGAAAAGGATGCGATGCGCTGTGCGGGAAATTCGGGGGATGTGAGAGGAAAAAACACGAAAATCCAGGCAGTGCTCATCACATCCCCAACCTATGAAGGCGTGGTGTCGGATATCCGGGCGATCGCGGATGCGGCTCATGAATACGGGATCCCATTGATCGTCGATGAGGCGCATGGGGCACATCTGGAGTATGCAGATCAGTGTCACAGCTTTCCGAAATCGGCGTTGGAATACGGGGCTGATATCGTGATCCAGAGCCTTCATAAGACGTTGCCATGCTTTACACAGACGGCAATCCTGCATGTGAAGGGAAAGTTTGTGGATCAGGACAGAGTTTCGAGGTATTTGTCCATGTTTCAGACGTCCAGCCCGTCATACCTTTTTATGGCTGGGATGGAGCGGTGCATCCGGTATATGGATGGGGACGGAAGAAATGGGATGGTCCGGTATGAGGAAAGACTGGAGCACTTTATGGAGCGGATGGAAGGACTTCAGGTACTTGAGGTTCTGGACCGGGAAATCTGTGGGAAATATCGGACTGTGGCCGGATGGGATCCGTCGAAGATCGTGGTTTCCACGATGCGCGCAGAGGATTTTCACGGGGAAGAGCTGGCGGAGACACTGCGGAGAAAATACCATCTTGAGATGGAGATGACAGCGCCGGAGTATGTGATCGCGATGACGTCGCTGATGGACACGGAAGAAGGATTTGAGCGGCTTGGAACGGCGCTGCTGGAGATTGACGGGGCATTGAGACACTGCGTGGAGCCTGAACAGCAAAAAGAAAAAGGTGAGTCAAAGGAAAAAGAAAGATGTGAGACTCCAGAAGTCACGGAATCCAAAGTTTTGCACCCGGTCAGGAGAATGCTCATCTGCGAGGCAATGGATGCTGATACGGAGCGCACAGCGTTTCAGGATACGGTCGGAAAGGTATCTGCGGAGTTTGTGTATCTGTATCCGCCGGGAATCCCGATCATCGCGCCGGGAGAGGTCTTCACGGATGCGATCGTGGAGAAGATCATGGCGTACAAGGCAGCAGGACTTCTTGTCCAGGGACCGGCTGATCCGGATGCGGACGTGATCTTAACATTATCGAGCGAGGATGGAAACAACGGTTGCACGGGACCTCTGATTTTGATACAATGAAAAGATAGAACCTGAAAAGTGGTTGTAAAAGTTCGATCGAAAAGTCTTATCTGACAGGGATAAAAATTATAATACAGAAGGCTGAGAGAAACAAATGGGCAGGATATATTATCTTCTTGGAAAGAGCGCGACAGGAAAAGATACACTGTATAAGGAAATCCTGAAACGGAGACCAAAGCTGCGGACGGTGACGATGTATACAACAAGACCGATCCGGGAAGGCGAGACGGACGGAGTGGAATATTTCTTTACCGACCGCGAGGAGCTGGAGCGGCAGCTGGCTTCCGGAAAGGTGATCGAGTCGAGAACTTATCAGACGATCGCTGGTCCGTGGACTTACTATACGGTGGATGACGGGCAGTTTGATGTTGCCGACGACGAGTCCTGTCTTATGATCGGGACACTGGAATCTTACGAGAAGATGTGTACCTATTTTGAAGCGGGAAAGATGGTCCCGGTCTATATCGAGGTCCCGGACGGGATCCGGCTTCTCAGGGCCGTCAAACGCGAGGAAAACCAGAAAAAGCCGAATTATCGGGAAGTCTGCCGGAGATACCTTGCAGACGAAAAAGATTTTTCAGAGGAAAATCTGGAACGCCTGGGAATTACAAAGAGATATCAGAACACGGATATGGAAATGTGCGTGGAAGAAATCCTAAGGGATTTGGATAAATAACTTTTTATAGGCGTTATTTTGTGGTAAGATAAAATGGAAACACCGGTAGCGGGAACAGTTAAATGTTCTGTTCGAACCGGGAAGCTCCGGCGTAAAAAGCACTGCCGGAACCAACAGGATGAGGAGGGATGCGGCTATGTCAGAAGAAAAGATCATGGGATTTGAAGAGATCCTCGGGAATGAGATGGTGAAAGATCACTTTAAAAAGGCGATCCAGAACCATAAGATCTCACATGCTTATATCCTGACGGGAGAAGCCGGCATGGGAAGAAAATCGATCGCGAATGCGTTTGCGATGACACTCCTGTGCGAGAAAGGCGGAAGTGAGCCGTGTATGATGTGCCATTCCTGCAAGCAGGTGATGAGCGGAAATCATCCGGATCTCATCTATGTGACGCATGAAAAGCCGGGAAGTATCGGCGTGGATGATGTGCGGGAACAGATCAATGATACGATCATGATCCGTCCGTACAGCAGTTATTATAAGATCTATATCGTGGATGAGGCGGAAAAAATGACGGTCCAGGCGCAGAATGCCCTGTTAAAAACGATCGAAGAGCCGCCGTCCTACGCGGTCATCATTCTGATCACGACGAACCAGGAGGCGTTTCTTCCGACGATCCTCTCCAGATGTGTCCAGATGAAGTTAAAGCCGCTTAAGGATTTCACGATCAAGAGTTACCTGACCCAGAATCTCCATATCGCGGAGAAGGATGCGGATATCTGCGCTGCATTTGCGAGGGGAAATCTCGGAAAGGCGATCCATCTGGCTTCGTCGGATGAATTCAAGGAACTTTTCCAGAAGGTCATGGTTCTCGTGAAAAACGTGGGAACTATGGATATTTCGATGCTTCTGGATTGTATCCGGGAGATGAAAGAGCAGAACTTTGATATCGGCGAGGTGCTGGACTTAATGCAACTCTGGTACCGGGATGTGCTCATGTTCAAGGTCACGAAGGACATGAACCTGCTGATTTTCAAGGATGAATATAAAATGATCAACGAGACGGGTGAGAAAGTCGATTATGCCGGGCTGGAAGCAATTCTGGCGGCGATCGACACGGCAAGAACACGTTTAAATGCGAACGTAAATATGGAATTAGCGATGGAATTACTTCTGCTGACCATGAAGCATCCGTCATAAGGAGCGAAGAATGACGAAAGTAATTGGAATCCGCTTCCGAAAAGCGGGAAAAGTGTATTATTTCAGTCCTGGTGAGAATGAGATCAAGACCGGCGACCATGTGATCGTCGAGACAGCCAGAGGCGTGGAATATGGATATGTGGTGCTTGGAACCCACGAGGTGGATGACAAGAAGGTGATCCAGCCGTTAAAGTGCGTGATCCGTATGGCGACACCGGCGGATGAGGAGACGGAGCGCCGCAACAAGGAGAAAGAAAAAGAGGCCTTCAAGGTATGCGTTGAGAAGATCAAGAAGCACAATCTCAGTATGAAGCTCATTGACACGGAGTATACCTTCGATAATAATAAGGTGCTGTTCTATTTTACGGCAGACGGAAGAATCGATTTCCGTGAGCTGGTAAAGGATCTGGCGTCCGTGTTTAAGACGAGGATCGAGCTTCGCCAGATCGGTGTCCGCGATGAGACAAAGATCGTGGGCGGAATCGGTATCTGCGGAAGACCGCTTTGCTGTGCGTCCTATCTTTCTGAGTTTATTCCGGTATCCATCAAAATGGCGAAGGAACAGAATCTTTCCCTGAACCCGACGAAGATCTCCGGTGTCTGCGGAAGACTGATGTGCTGCTTAAAGTACGAGGAAGATACTTATGAGGAATTAAACGGAAGACTTCCGAATATCGGCGACTATGTGACAACAGACGACGGTTTAAAGGGCGAGGTCCACAGTGTGAGCATTCTGCGCCAGCTTGTGAAGGTCATTGTGACTGTGAACAACGATGAGAAGGAGATCCGTGAATATAAAGTGGATCAGTTAAAATTCCGCCCGAAAAAGAGACGGGAAAAGCAGTCCACGAACGATGCGGAACTTAAGCAGTTAGAGGCTCTTGAGAAAAAAGAAGGGAAATCAAAACTCGATGACGATTGAGTTAAAGGAAAATGAGCGTCTGGATGATCTTCAGAGAAATGGACTGCAGATCATCCAGAAGACAGATGGGTTCTGCTTTGGTATGGACGCGGTTCTGCTTTCTGGTTTTGCTGCTGTAAAGCCCGGGGAGCGGGTACTGGATCTTGGAACCGGGACGGGGATCATTCCGCTTCTTCTTTCCGCAAAGACGGAGGGAGAACATTTTTCGGCACTTGAGATCCAGGATGAGATTGCCAGGATGGCGGAGCGGAGCGTAAAATTAAACCATCTGGAAAATAAAATTGAGATCGTACATGGAGATATCAAGGAAGCCAGCCGGATTTTCGGAGCGGCTTCCTTTGATGTCGTTACGACAAATCCACCGTATATGAATGACTCCCACGGGCTTAAGAATCCGACGGAAGTGAAGGCGATCTCGAGACATGAGGTCCTCTGCACGCTGGAGGATGTTGTGCGGGAAGGCGCGAAGGTCCTGAAACCGGGCGGAAGGATGTATATGGTCCACCGGCCGCACCGTCTGATCGAGATCTTCGGGACGATGAAGCAGTATAAGCTGGAGCCGAAGCGGATGAAAATGGTACATCCGTTCAAGGATAAGGACGCGAACATGGTCCTCATCGAGGCGGTCCGCGGCGGCGGAGCCTGGATGAAGGTCGAGGCGCCGGTGATCGTTTATAAGGAGCCGGGCGTGTATACGGATGAGATCTATTCGATTTACGGGTATTAAATTGTTGAGAGGGTTCTTTAGGCGGATGAGACGGAAAAATGACAGGAATTTTCTAAACGAAAAGCTCCGGATAATGTAGGAATAGTCGCGGATCTTGCAAGCCGGAATGGAACCATCCGTAAACTCGCGTTACGGAAATGTTGAGATAAAAAGCTGTCGGTGAAAAAGCAGCATCGGGCAGCAGGAGGAATTGGTCATGCAGGGAAAATTATATTTATGTGCAACGCCTATCGGGAACTTGGATGATATCACGCTGCGGGTGCTAAATACGTTGAAAGAGGTGGATCTGATCGCTGCGGAGGATACGCGGCACAGCATCAAGCTTTTAAACCATTTTGACATCAAGACACCGATGACCAGTTACCATGAGTTTAATAAGGTGGAAAAGGCGAGAGTTCTCGTTGAGAAGATGAAGGAAGGCACGAATATCGCACTGATCACGGATGCCGGGACACCGGGGATCTCGGATCCGGGCGAGGAGCTTGTAAAGCAGTGCTATGAGGCGGGAATCGAGCTGACTTCTCTTCCGGGACCGGCAGCGTGCATCACGGCGCTCACGATCTCCGGGATGGCAACAAGACGGTTTGCGTTTGAGGCGTTTCTGCCGTCCGATAAGAAGGAAAAGCAGAGAATTCTGGAAGAATTAAAGTCAGAGACCCGGACGATCATCCTCTATGAGGCGCCGCACCGTCTGGTACGGACCTTGGAAGAGCTTCTTGAGGCGTTAGGGGACCGGAGGATCACGATCTGCCGGGAACTCACAAAGAAGTACGAGACGGCATTCCGGACCACGTTTCAGGGGGCGTTAGATCATTTTGAGACGGAGGAACCGCGGGGCGAATGTGTCATCGTGATCGAGGGAAAGAGCCCGGAGGAGATCAAAAAAGAGAAGGAACAGACATGGGAAGCCATGTCGCTCACGGAACACATGGACGTCTACCTGTCACAGGGAATCGAGAAGAAAGAAGCGATGAAGCTTGTGGCAAAGGACCGCGGAATCGGGAAACGGGATGTGTACCAGATGTTGTTGGAAGAGCAGGAATAGGGATTTCGAGAAGAAGATGTGTCGCTGGTTATTGAGTGTGATGACGGGTGGTACGTCTTCTTTTTTACGAAAAAAATATAGACAAATAACGAAAAAATAACAAATATCTTAATAATGAAGCGAGAAAATAAATAGTGATTGAAAAAATGGGGGGGAATGATATAATTCAAGTAGATGAAACGGAAACAATCAGCATAGCGGGGGGCGATTTATATGAAGAAAAAAATGTGGTTAACATTATGTAACTTAGGCGTTTCAGTAGTATTTTTATTATCGTTATATAGCTATACAAAGGGTATGAGAATGTTTTCGCTGGGATTAGCAATGGCACTTCTTATAGAAATAGGTATCAGAGGGCTTATTGAGCAGAAATTTGCGCAGGAGGGCGCTGAGGTAAATGGAAATAAGATTTATCATGTATCTGAAATATTAAGATATGCCTGCGCTATTATTTTGGCAATAGCAGTGTGGCGCAGTTAGTTTAAATGACAGTGATTAAAATAATAGTTTTAATATAAAATGCTTCTTTTTCCCAAAGCAATAATGCAGTTGGGAAGAAGAAGCATTTTCTCATATTTATCTGTGGAGTTTTGTGTCGTTTCGGAGTATGATTTAAGAAAATGGTTCTTCTGAACGATAAAATCTGAGGTGTTTTATGCTTAAGATAACGATTCTTCTCTTAGGGCTTTTCTGGTGCCTGAGACTTTGGATAGAGGGGCGGGATGCGGCGAAAAGCCGCGCGACCCTGCGTCACGTGGTGCATGTAAACGGCACACGAGGGAAATCTACGGTTTGTCGGCTGATCGAGGCCGGCTTGCGGGCAGGCGGTTTGCGGGTATTCTGCAAAACTACAGGTACGGATCCGATGACGATAGATGTTTCCGGCAATGAAGAGCCTCTGCACCGCAGAGGCAAAGCCAATATTAAAGAACAGGTCGGCATTCTGTGCCGTGCTGCCGCCCAGAATGCGGAAGTTCTGGTGATCGAGTGCATGGCATTGCAGCCCGAATATCAAAGATGTGCGCAGCATCGCATTTTGCAGGCCGATGTGGGCGTGATTACGAACGTGCGGCACGATCATGCCGATGTGATGGGGGATAGTCTTCCGGAAATTGCGGATACGTTGAGCAACACGATTCCCAAGGGAGGCGTTTTATTTACGGCCGATGAGACCATGGCAGCCCGTCTCAGGAGCCATGCGGAGGTGCTGGGCAGCCGCTTCGTTCTGGCACGTCCCACTGGGGATGAGCCGGATTTTGATTTTGCCGAAAATATTTCCCTGGCGCTAGCTGTATGTGAAGATCTGGGCGTTTCGCGGGAAACAGCTCTTGCGGGCATGGCACATTATAAGCGCGACCCTTATGCGCTGGCACTATATAAGATGGGGCAGGGGATTTTTGTGAATGCCGTTTCGGTAAATGATTCTGATTCCACCTGCATCGTATGGGAAGATCTGCAGAAAAAACTTGGAGAGAAGGCCGGAAAGCTTATTTTGATCGTATGCAACCGGGCTGATCGGGGAAGCCGCACCCGGGATATGCTGACTGTATGTGAGAGACTGGCTCCGGCCGAGGTCTGGCTGGCAGGTTCGCATAAAGACTATATGACTACCAAACTGCACCGGTTCTTGCCTGATTGCGCCGTGCGCAGTTTTTCACAGGCTGACGATATGCCTCTAAACGATACAGAACCAGGTACAGTGCTGTTTGCAGTCGGCAATTTGTATGGAGCGGGGCGCAAACTGATCGCCCGTGTCCGCGAGGAGGGAGAGCCTTATGTATAATCAAATCATTCTGTTAGGTGTAGTGGTGAGTATGATCTTTACCGAGATTACCGGGCTTTCGGCTGGACTTATCGTACCCGGTTATCTGGTTCTGGCGTTACATAGCCCCGGTCGTATTGTTACTACGCTGATTATGGCATCCGTGAGTGTGCTTTTATGCCGTCTGGCATCGCAATGGCTGATTTTATTTGGTCGACGCCGGTTTGCCTTTCTGATCCTGCTGACCTTTGTGCTGAATTGTGTACTTTCCGCATGGAGACTGCTTCCCTTCAGTGTGATTGGCATTTTAATGCCAGGTATTCTGGCGCGGGAAATCGATAGACAGGGATTCTTCGATGCCTTTCTGGCAATTGCCGCCACTACGCTTTTTACGGCGCTGATCTTACTGCTTATCGGGCAAAAGCTGCCCGGCGTGTGAAAGGAGGCGTTTTCGCATGAAAAGTTTGCAAAAACGCCGAAGCACGGCACTTATCCTGGCTGTGGCCTGGCTGGCCGTCTGCCTTGTCCTTACATTGGCGATGGGACAGACGAAAGCCACGGAAGACTATGAGATCAAACTTTTGGCTGCCCAGAAGCTGCAGGGCTGGATGGATGATATCCGGGATTATAAGCTGGAAGCAGGACTTTCCCTCACTCCTTATGATACGCACAAGACCGGAATGATCGGCGATGAATATACGCCAATTACCACCAGCCTTGGCTCGGAGGAGGCGAAGCGGACCACAGCAAACCCGGACATGGACGCACTGCTGGTGCAGATGCTCACCGAGGCCGGGGTAAAGTCCGGCGATACCATCGGCGCGGGCTTTTCGGGTTCCTTTCCAACGTTGAATCTGGCTGTGTTGGCCGCCGGTGAGGCGATGAATGTGAAGGTGATCTATATCGCTTCCATGGGAGCGAGCACTTTTGGTGCAAACCAGCCGCAGTTTACCTTCCCGGACATGGTCTGCCGCCTTTATCTTGACGGCAGGCTCCAGACACCTCCGGCTCTGATCACACCGGGCGGTGATTATGACTGCGGAGGTGAAATGTTTGAGGAGGAAAAAGAGGAGGCACTTGCCCGCATTGCGTCCTATGGCGTGGCAGATATCATGCAGGAGCGCGATTTCGCGGCAAACCTGAAGGCGCGTGAGGACCTGTATGAGACGTTAGGTCCCATAAGCTGTTTTGTCGGTGTGGGCGGAAACATTACGACCATCGGCCTGGAAGAGGACAAGATGAAGGCCGGTGTGATGGTTCCCTATACGGTTACCAGTGTGCGCAGTGATGACGGACTCTTGCAATATTATAATGCACATGGTCTGCCGGTTCTGCATCTTTTAAACATCAAGCAGCTGGCTGCCCAGTACGGTCTGCCGTTTGATCCAGAGATGATCGTCCCGCCAGGACAGAGTGCCCTGTATTACCACACGGTATATCCACATCTTCCGGCTCTGGTCGGGGTCCTTGGGGCTGTGTGCATATTAGTTTTTGCCTTTAAAAGGAGATCCATGAGTGATGACAGGTAATATCAAACTGGCGGGTTTCGAGATCCGCAAAATAGACCGCAAAGAAATGATGATCGGTCTGGCGTTGATCGCGCTGAGTTTTTTAATGCCGGTTTTATTTACGGTACAGAACTTTCAGGTGCGGGAGTATATGCATCTTGCGTTGGAAAAGCAGGAGAAGACCGATCTGATGGTGGCTGCTTTACGCCTGGTGATGTTAAATGCCCTGCGCGCTGCTCCGCATTATATCGGAGCATATTATATTGCCGAGTCGGTGGAACTCTACCGGAGAGGGAAAAAAAGTTGGATACCCAATGCATGCATGATTTTACTGATCCTGCCGCTTGTATATGAGGGCATTGGTCTGGTGCACGGTATTCGTTACGACTTTGGTTTGCCGGCTCTGCTTCTGGGTTCATCCGTGGTGCTGTTTCGGCGTCTGGATTATCAATATATATCATTAACCAAAAAGAACCTGATGCTGCTGATTTTTACTATAGCTTTTCAGTTCCTGGACATCATGCCGCTGATGAGCGGTCTGCCCGTGGGACGCGGTGAGATGAGTTCTGATATCAAGCTATTTGCTGATGTGCTGGAGGCCAATTCTCTCTTAAATGCCATCGGTGCGGTGGGAATTTTAGTTGTGACCCTGTTTGCAACGATTATTCTCCTGCAGCTGCGGGATGAAAATAATCTTCTGCGTCTGTCGGAGGAAAAAGAAAAAATGCAGACCGTGCAGAGTCGTGCAGCACTGCTGGAAATGAAAAACCGTACCTACCGGGAAATGAAGTATCTGGTGCACGATTTAAAATCGCCTCTGACCAGTACTCAGACTTTGGTGGGAATTTTAAAAATGCAATGCGAGGTTGACGGAAGAAACAGGGAAATCGAATATCTGAGCCGCATTGAAAGCCAGATGGATCGGATGAGCAGCATGATCTCGGAAATCTTATATGAAAACAGATGCAGTCCCAGCGACACCAAGCACATTTTAGATATGGCACTTGCGCAGATATCGGTAGAGGATTACGCATCTAACGTGCATATTGACAATGAGGTACCGGAGCTTCAGGTAAGCGTAAACAGTATTTTGTTTACGCGCGTGTTAGTAAATCTGATCCACAATGCCGCACTGGCGGTTGAGAAGGAGCGGGAGCTTGCCATCTGGATCCATGTACGGGCCCGCCGGGTGGATGACCTGCCGTTTATCACTTTTTCTGTTTCAGATAACGGCTGCGGTATGACCGAGCAGCAGCAAGCCACCATGTGGGAGCAGGGAATTTCCGGCTTTGGCTCCAGCGGTCTGGGACTTGCCTTTGTGAAACAGACCGTGGAAGCCATGGACGGCTCGGTGATATCGGAAAGCCAGCCGGGCAAGGGCACACGGTTCATCATATTTTTACCGGAGGTAGTAAACCATGGAACGAAAGATTACGATACTTTCCATTGACGATGAAGAAAATATTCGCTTTGCCTTAGGCGAGCTGTTTCATTTTCAGGGCTGGGAGGCCTGCAGTGCCCCAAATGTAAAAAAAGGCCTGGAGCAGTTTCGTTTACACAAACCTGATATTGTATTAATCGATTATCACATGCCCGGCATTAACGGCGTGGAAGGAGTGCAGATGTTGCGTGCACTTTCACATACTGTGCCAATTATCGTGTTTACAATTGATGAAAGTCAGGAGGTGGCTGACCAGTTTCTTCAGGCGGGTGCCAGTGATTTTGCCTTGAAGCCCATCAAGGCTCCAGATATTATCAGCCGCATCAAGCTGCATTTACGCCTTTTAGAACGAGAGCATCAAAAACAGGCACCTTTGGACAAAGGCTTAAGTGAGGCCACAATGCAGCTGGTGCTGGATTCGTTAAAAGAAGGTGGGGATTACATGACAGTAAATGAGGTGGCTCGCAGCAGCGGTCTTGCATATCAGACGGTATACCGTTACCTGCAGTATCTGATTCAGAATAAGAAAGTGGAAATGGTGAGCATTTACGGCAAAGTCGGCCGCCCGCGCCAGTTATTCCGCTGGGTTGAAAATATGTAAGCGATCTACAATAAAACGAAAAAAGTTTTACCTTGAGAAAACGAGGTAAAACTTTTTTCGTTTAATATGAAACCCAATTTAATTGATCAAAGGACATTATTACATTTTTGAGAAAAATATGAGAAAAAATAGACTTGAATAGAGTGATTTTGTATAATTTACACAGTTCCTACAGAACTTCGACACAGTTTCTACATAAATGTTACTATTATCCTGGGGATCAGCTTTCACCCCGACTTGAGATGTGATGGTAAAGCTTTCGCTTACTAATAAAAGACACCATAAAACAGAGAGGAGTTGCCGATGGGCGGCGAACCTCTCAAACAAAAGGAGGATGACAATGAAAAGATCAAATCGTCTGGTTGCAAGATCGGCAGTTGCACTCAGTCTGGCAGCTTCGTTGACTGCCTGCGGAACTGCTTCCTCAACGACAACGACAGCGGCGAGCAGTGAGGCTGCTACCGAGACAGCTTCCGAAGCAGAAGCTGCTTCTACGACCGAAACCGTTGGTGAGGATGTCTGGCTGCCTTACAACGAAAACCTCGAGAAGAAGCGTGATGACCGTGACGCTACCGGTAAAAACGGCGCGGTTGCTTCCTGTAACTGGTACGCCAGCAAGGCAGGTCTGGAAATTCTGAAGGAAGGCGGAAACGCCTTTGACGCAGCGGCTGCTGTAGCCTACACTCTGGGCGTGGCTGAGCCGTACTTCTCCGGTCTGGGCGGCGGCGGATTTATGACTATTTACAGTGCCAAAGATGACAAGGTGAGTGTCCTTGATTTCCGTGAGACTGCTCCTGCAGCTGCTAATGCACAGATGTGGTTGGATGAAAACGGAAAGATGGAGCAGTTCAGTCTGGACGGCGTGAATAATCTGGGTGACAAGAGCGTGATCGGCGGTCTGTCGGTAGCTGTACCTGGAGAAGTTGCTGGTTTTGAGTATCTTCTTGATAACTACGGTTCTGATGCCGTAAGCCGTCAGCAGATCTTCCAGCCTGCTATCGACACAGCCAACAACGGCTATGTAGTGGGAGTTACCTTTAAGGAAGAGCTGGACAGCGAGTATACCGGTATTGCCGCAAACGAGACTTTGAGCAATATCTACCTGGATGAGAGCGGACTGCCGTATGAGGTTGGTGATGTGATCAAAAACCCGGATCTGGCAAAGACCCTGCAGTTGATCGCTGATGGCGGTAAAGATGCTTTCTATACCGGCGATATGGCACAGGCTATGGTGGATGCTGTTGCGGCTTGGGGTGGCAATATGACCATGGAAGACCTTGCAAATTACGAAGTAAAGGTTCGTGAGCCTGTCGCTGGTCACTATAAAGATTACACTATCTACTCTTTACCACCGGCATCTTCCGGCGGTACACACCTGGTTGAGATCCTGAACATTCTCGAGAACTACGACGATATGGACAAGATTGGTGTAAACAGCACCGAGTATGTACATCGTTTCTCTGAGGCTTTTAAGATCGCCTTCGCAGACCGCGCGCAGTATATGGCAGATACTGACTTTGCTGATGTTCCGCTAGCTCAGCTGACAAGCAAAGACTATGCTGCAGAGCGTTATAGTGAGATCACTGACAAGAGCGGCAGCTATGTGGCTGTAGAGCCGGAAGAGTTAGAGCATTATGCAACTACAAGCTTTTCCGTTGTTGACCAGTGGGGCAACATGGTAGCCTGCACAAAGACTATCAACTACGGCTTTGGTTCCAAGGTTGGTGTTCCTGGCTATGGATTTATTATGAACGACGAGATGGATGATTTCTCAGCTGATCCTGAGAGCGTAAACTGCGCAGAAGGCGGAAAACGTCCGTTATCCAGCATGAGCCCGTCTATCGTTTTATATCCGGATGGATCTCCGTACATGACAATCGGAAGCCCGGGAGCTACCCGTATTTTCCCGACGATCGCTCAGGTTATCGAGCGCATGATTGACTACAATATGGATATTCAGGACGCGATCGATTGTGCACGTATCTACGACAACGCATCTGAAAATATCTGCTATGAGTCCGGCGGTGTGAACCCGATCACTCCTGAGGTTGCTAAAGAACTGCAGGATCGCGGACATGAAGTTACCGATAAGGGAGAATGGCAGCTGTTCTTCGGCGGTGTACAGGGAATCTCGATCGGTAAGGACGGAACACTGCGCGGTGGTGCGGATCCTCGCCGTGATGGTAAGGCTCTGGCATATTAATTTTCATTTCCAGTAATACATGAATTATCAGTGCTGCCCGCTTCCCGATAACGGGGCGGGCAGCCGTAAAATAAGAAAAGGAGATATACGATTATGAAGAAACTTGGTATTTTTATTGCGGCTAGTGCTTTGACATTATCTTTGGCTGCTTGCGGCTCCGGCGCTTCCAGCACAACAACTACCGCAGCGGCTGCAGAAACCACAGCAGCAGCTTCCGCAGAAACTACAGCGGCAGCAGGTGCTGCAACTGAACTGACTGAGATCAGCGCAGGTATGTGCTCTACTCCGGCTATCCTGACCAGTATTGGACAGAGTGCTGATGTAGACATTGCAAATACACTTTGCACAAAGGCTGGCATTGAAGTAACAATGAATAAGAACATCACAGGCGCAGATCTTCCGGATGACTGCAAAACTCTGATCCTTGCAGTCGGTGGATCTTCCAAGGGACTTGGTGCTGCCGGTATCGATGCTGACCAGGAGCTTGCACGTACTGACGCTCTGATTTCCGCTGCAAAGGAAAAAGGTATCATTGTTCTTGCTCTGCACACTGGCGGATCCGCTCGTCGCGGTACCTTATCTGACAGCTTTATCACTCCGGCTTTCCAGGGCTGCGATGCTGCTATCGTAGTTTCTGAGGGGGATTCCGATGGTCTGATGTCTGGTATCTTATCCGGCAACGGAACTCCTGCAATCTATGTAGATAACACTGCAGGTACTCTTGACGCTTTAAAAACTGCATTTGGTCTGTAAATCTGAGTTACTAAACAAACAAACAAACTAACCTGCGGCCTGGCTGAACGGGCCGCAGTGATTTTGAAGAGGAGAACATCATTATGACACCTTACGTGATCACTTTTATTGTGATGGTCGGTGTTTTCATGATCGGCTGCTTTGCATTCAAACTGCCTGTTGGCGTATCAATGCTGATAGCAGCGCTCTGCGGTGCTCTTGAGGGCGGCCTCGGCACCGAGACTATCCGTATGATGGTAGAGGGCGAGTTCGGTTATGTAGATACCATTCTGACTATTGGCTGTGCCATGATTTTCATGAAGGTCATTGAGGGATCCGGTGCTCTGGATGCTTTAAGCAGCCTGATTATTGAGAAATTCCATCGTTTCCCTGCTGTTTTACTGGTTTTAATCATGCTCATCATCATGTTCCCCGGCATGATCACCGGTTCTTCCACTGCAGCAGTTCTTTCAGCAGGTTCCATTATGGCTCCGGTTCTTGCATTAATGGGAATTGATGCCGTTACCTCAGGCTCCATTATCGCTATGGGTGCTCTGCTTGGTATGATCGCACCTCCTGTAAATACCGCTGCATTAATTATCTGCGCAGGTATCGATGTTCCTTATGTTGGTTTTGAGGGTCCGCTGGCCTTAATCACTTTCCCGTTAGCGATTCTGTTCGTGCTTTTACTCGGCTACAAGCAGGCACGCCACATGGACTATGAAAAACTGAAACCTGCTCTTGAAAAGCAGGATGCGATCCGCAAGCAGTACGGTGTGCGCATCTACATTCCGTTACTGGTTCTGGTTGCTTTAATGGTTATCTTTAAGGTTCTGAAGTTAGGCGAAGACATCGGTATGCCACTCATGTTCCTTATCAGTGCTGCCGTTGGTCTGTTCACCGGAAAGAAGATCAATGTACTGACTGCTGTACCGGAAGCCATCCGTACCGCAGCACCTGTTATGGGTATTCTGATGGGTGTTGGTATGTTCATCGAAGTAATGACAGCGACCGGCGTTCGCGGTCTGGTAGTTATCAGCTGTCTGCGTCTTCCGAGCACATTGTGGCTCTTAGCCTGCGCGATCAGTATTCCGCTGTTTGGTGCAGTTTCCTCTTACGGCGCATGCTCGGTTTTAGGCGTTCCGTTCGCTTACATTTATGCTTCACTTTTAGGCGGAAATTCCGTTGTGGTCTTAGCTGCTATCAGCCTGATCGCTGCTGTGGGTGATATGATGCCTCCTACCGCTTTAGCGGGTCTGTTCGCTGCACAGGTTACAGGTGTAGAAAAATACACTAAGATCCTGAAGCGTTGTATTGTGCCTATCATCATTCTGCTGGTTTACGCTTGTTTCTTCCTGGCAAATTCAAAACTGATTGCCGGACTGTTTTAAAGGAGGGACTGAATTATGAGTATTATCACGATCATTTATTTAGCCATCGCCCTTCTGGTTTTTGTAAGCACACTGTACAACATGATTTTTAA
This sequence comes from Clostridium sp. AM25-23AC, assembly GCF_003435125.1. Taxonomy (NCBI): domain Bacteria; kingdom Bacillati; phylum Bacillota; class Clostridia; order Eubacteriales; family Clostridiaceae; genus Clostridium; species Clostridium sp. AM25-23AC. Next base: position 19,130 of record NZ_QWGI01000007.1, read on the forward strand.
GGAAGAACGCCTTGTTGATCAGATCAACGCAGCTATGATTTTAATTCCTCTGCTGCTGCGGATCTTCCTGATCAAGTAAGGAGGGTGAATGAAAATGAAGAAAACGTATCTGTCCGCCGTTGCCGTTCTGGTTTGCGCGGCTCTCGTTGGCGGTATTGCCGGTACGAGCTTTTATACCAAGCGCCATTTCAAGGAAGACATCGTGACTGGTCCGAATGTGACCGAGGTATTTAAGCTGAGCCGTTATAATCCAAACCTGGAAGGCACCATCGGCGATTCCGATGTATATGTACTGAAAGGTGAAAAAGAGGGAGGTTCCCTTGTTGTTCTGGGCAGCACTCATGCCAACGAACCTTCTGGTCATATGGCCGGCATTATTCTGGAAGAGAATGCAAAGGTTGAAGCGGGAACCATTTATGTGATCCCGAACATCAACAATTCCGCTTTGACCCACAATGACCCGCTGGATGGTTCTCCACAGTACATGCACTTCACCACAAAAAATGGTGAGACCAGAACATTCCAGTATGGCTCCCGTGCAACCAACCCGATCGATCAGTGGCCGGATCCGGATATTTACACACATAAGTCTTCCGGTCAGACACTTTCCGGTTCAGAGACTCGTAACCTGAACCGCTGCTATCCGGGAGTTGAGGATGGTACTTTATCTGAGCAGGTTGCTTATGCGGTAACCAACATGATCAAGACCTTAGATATTGACATGGAGATCGACCTGCATGAGTCCAGCCCGGAGTATGCTGTAAACAATGCTACCGTAGCTCACGAGCGCGCTTCTGCTATTGCATCTGAGGGCGTTCTGAATCTGGAATTAGAGGGAATTTCCATGAGCCTGGAGCCGTCTCCGGTTTCCTTACATGGTCTGACTCACCGTGAGTTGGGTGACTATACCAATACTTACGCACTGTTGATGGAGACTGGTAACCCTAGTCAGGGCCGTCTTCGTGGCTATACAGATGAGGATCTGGTAAAGACAGGTGAGGATCCTTGCTATGTGATAGCCTATGATCTGGGTCTTCTGTATGTTGACTACAGCTCCGGCAACTTCCCAATTGAGTTGCGTACTGGCCGTCATCTTGCTGGTATCAGCGCTTACATCGATGCGTTCAACAATAACAGCAGCGAAGATAAGCAGATCATTGTGAAAGGTATTCCGACCTATGACGAGATGATCAACAGCGATTTAGGTGATTTCCTTCTGTAAAAATTTTATACAGACCCAATGAAAACCCCGGTCTGCAGTGCATGAACATTGCGGACCGGGGTTTTTGTTACGCAAATTTTGCCTTTAATGTTCGGATCGCCGGGGACTGTACGAGGATCGTGTAGGCTACGCCGCCGAGGACGATCCCTGCGATGGTCTGCATGGACAGGGTGAACATTTCACCGAAGGCAACAACGGTGCCGTAGAGCGGGATCTTTACGAGCGTGTAGCCGATAATATGGGCGATGCCGCCGACGATAGCACCGACGAGCCAGGAATATTTAAAGTTCGGCAGAAGCTTGTAGGCAATCGTTCCGGCGATGAACGCCCAGAGACCTTTTAATACCATGGTCGGGAGAACCCATACCGCGTAGCCGCCGAGAAAATCGGAGAGACCTGCGCCGATGGCACCGGCGAGGACGCCGCGTCTTGTGCCAAATAAGCAGACGGTCAGGATGATCATGCAGTCGCCGAGGTGGGTGTAGCCAAAGGCGGAAGGAATTTTAAAGAAATAGGTTCCGACAAATACCAGAGCGCTCATTAAGCCGATGATGGAGATATCGAGGGTGGTGTCCTGGTGTGAGTGATTTTTCATAGGGGTGTCCTCCTTGAATACAATAATTTCAAATTTTTAATAAATTTAAATGATTCAAACACATGCAACAAAACTCTGTGATATGCAGATGAAAAACTTTTGGCAGGCTTGAATGAAAACGATTTGGCTTTTCGAAGTCGAAATTTCAGTGACACAATTTAAAAAATTGCTGTAACATTTACCCCCTGTTTCTGCAGTGGATACAAAAACTTCTATTTTAATCCCATAAATTTAGCTGCGTTATGATAGAAAATGTTCTCCAGTCCTTCATCATCCACGCCGCATGCCATGATCTTCTGGATCTCAACGGTCGGGGCATGGAACGGAGAGTCGATGCCGAACATGACTTTCTCGTGGCCGACGGTATGGTAGGCGTTGGCGATCTGGACACTCATGGAGGTTCCGGAGGTCTCAAGCCAGATATTGTCGTATTTTTTTGCCATGGTGATCGCCGCATCGACATAAACACCATGGGCATGTCCCATATGGATCATGACGATCGGGAGATGCGGGTGGCGTTCAGCCAGAAGTCCGATCTGCCACGGAAGGGAGAATGGCGGATGACCGGAATGGATGAACAACGGTTTTCCGTATTTCTCACAGATCTCAGCTACCGGATCCACACACGGATCATCGGCACAGTAGCCGTCAAAGAGGGACTGAAGCTTTGCACCGGCAAAGTGTTCGTCACGGATATAATGCTCTAAGGCATCGTAAGCCGGTTTTCCTTCGGCACAGTTGATCCACATGAGCGGGATGATCTTATCCGGGTGAGCCTTGAAGGCAGCAACGGTCTCTTCATTTGTGTGCGGGCCGTCGGAACAGAGGATCGTCTTTTCAATATTGAATTCTTCCATCTGTTTTAAGAGAAGGTCTGCATTAAAGTGGATATTGAACGGACTGCCGAAGGTGCCGATATGGCTGTGGGCATCGATTTTTTTAAATTTGCTGAAATCGCTTGTAATACTCATAATATCGCTCCTTTTATCTCAGTCAGATAAGACTCCCACTTTTTCTGGTGGTGAGCCATAGCAAATTGTCGGGAAAATCTCGCATGCGGTAAATATGTGATTATCATATCTGAGATATGGCATTGTTAAAATATCCAATTTTAAATAATTTGACCAGTCCAGATGCGGCAAATACTGAGCTTAAACAGGTGAAAAGGTGTCATTCCATCTTTTTTTGCGTGGAACCACAAGGGTACTGAATGGTTGCAGGTTTACTTAAGCAGCCGGCGGTGAGAAGGAAAAACAAAAATTCACTTGACAAAACAGCAGACATCTATTACCATTAGAATCAAACATTTTGAATATCAAACTATTTGAAATTAAAAACTACTGCGGGGAATAAAATTCCTTCTGCATAAACGAAATGGCAGGATTTAGAAGATGATGACAGCCAGAATTGCTGGAATCGGCGCGTATGTGCCGGAGAATTTGATTACGAACGACGATCTGGCGAAGATCGTGGACACGAATGACGAGTGGATCCGGACACGGACCGGAATCCGGGAACGCCGGATCTCCTCCGGAGAGGGAACGCGCCATCTGGCGGCGAAGGCGGCTGAGCGGGCGCTTGCGGCAGCGGGAGTTGCCCCGGAAGAGCTGGATATCATCATTCTTGGGACTTCGTCCCCGGACCGGAATTATCCCAGCGATGCCTGCAGTGTTCAGGCGGCCATCGGGGCAGTGAATGCAGTTGCCTTCGATATCTCGGCGGCATGCGCGGGATTTATTTTCGCCATGAATATCGTGGAAGGATTTTTTAAAGCCGGAATTTACAAGACGGCGCTGATCATCGGGGCGGAAACCCTCAGCAAAGTGACAGACTGGAGTGACCGCGGCACCTGTGTCCTCTTTGGAGACGGAGCAGGGGCAGCCGTTTTAAAAGCGGAAGAGACCGGAATCATCGACATGATGATGGGAGCGGACGGAACAAAGGGTGATGTTCTCGCCTGCACCTCGAGAACCGTCGGAAACTTTCTCACAGGTACAAAGCCGGAGCTCGGATTTATGACCATGGATGGACAGGAAGTTTTCAAATTCGCAGTGCGGAAGGTGCCGGAGAGTGTTATGGAGCTTTTACAGCGGACCGGGACAAAAATGGAAGACATTAAATATTATGTTCTTCATCAGGCGAATGAGCGGATCATTGAGGCAGCGGCCAGACGTCTGAAGGAGCCGATGGAGAAATTCCCGATGACGATCGGTCAGTTTGGAAATACATCAACGGCATCGATTCCGTTACTGTTAGACGATATGATCCAGAAGGACATGCTGAAGCGGGGCGACAAGATCATCATGTCAGGCTTCGGAGCCGGAATGACCTGGGGTGCAGTGCTCATGGAGTGGTAGATATCTGATTCATCCGGAAAGCAGGAGAAGTTATCTACATAATAAGAAATAATTTTAAAAACCAAAAAAATGCAAAAACTCATAAAATACAAATAATAAGAACATTTAAAGGAGATTAAATCATGTTAGAAAAAATGAAAGAAATCATCGCAGAGCAGTTAAGCACAGACGCAGACGGCATCACAGAGGCAACTTCCTTCAAGGATGACCTTGGTGCAGATTCCCTTGACTTATTTGAGCTTGTTATGGCTCTTGAGGATGAGTATTCCGTAGAGATCCCGGCTGAGGACCTTCAGAATCTCGCAACGGTCGGCGATGTTATGAAGTACTTAAAAGATAAGGGTGTTGAGGAATAGTCAAACCGAATAAACCAGAGTCAAAACGCGTCTATGACGCGTTTTGCTGATATAAAGATAATTCCGGGCAATACCCGACAGATAGATTTCAGGAAGTGAGAGCAATAAAAATGAAGACAAGAATTACAGAAATGCTGGGAATCGAATATCCGATCATTCAGGGCGGTATGGCCTGGGTCGCTGAGCATCATCTTGCTGCCGCTGTTTCTGAGGCAGGAGGTCTTGGCCTCATCGGCGGCGCAAACGCGCCGGGAGAGGTTGTCCGTGAAGAGATCCGTAAGGCGAAAGCACTGACAAAGAAGCCGTTTGGCGTTAATGTCATGTTAATGAGCCCGTATGCGGATGATGTGGCGAAGGTGGTTGTTGAAGAGGGCGTGAAGGTCGTTACGACAGGAGCCGGAAATCCTGCAAAGTACATGAAGATGTGGAAGGAAGCAGGGATCATCGTGATACCGGTCGTTGCTTCTGTGGCTCTTGCGAAGCTTATGGAGCGCGGCGGCGCTGATGCTGTCGTTGCAGAGGGAACCGAATCCGGCGGACATATCGGTGAGGCGACCACCATGACTCTCGTTCCGCAGGTCGTTGATGCGGTATCCATCCCGGTCATTGCAGCAGGCGGCATCGGTGATGGAAGAGGAATTGCGGCGGCTTTCATGCTGGGCGCTGAGGCAGTCCAGATGGGAACAAGATTTGTTGTCGCAAAGGAATCCATCGTTCATGAAAATTATAAGCAGAGAATCATTAAAGCAAAGGACATCGATTCTGCGGTAACAGGAAGAACCCACGGACATCCGGTCCGCTGCCTGAGAAACCAGATGACAAGAGAGTATAACCGACTTGAGGCAGAAGGAAAATCCTTTGAGGAGCTTGAGTATCTGACACTTGGAACCCTCAGAAAAGCCGTTCAGGAAGGCGATACCACAAATGGAACCGTCATGGCAGGTCAGATCGCAGGTCTTGTAACGAAAGAGCAGACATGCAAGGAAATGATCGATGAGATGATGGAGCAGGCAGATAAGCTGCTTGGCGGATGTCAGAAGTAAGGAGAATCATGGGAAAGACAGCATTTATTTTTCCGGGACAGGGCGCGCAGGTATGCGGCATGGGCCAGGATTTTTATGAAAATTCGGAGACTGCAAAGGCAGTATTTGACCGTGCGACGGAGCTTTTAGGCTTTTCCGTTCCGGAGTTATGCTTTGAGAAAAATGACCGTCTGGACATCACGGAGTATACGCAGGCGGCAATGGTGACCACTAGCATTGCCATGATGAAGGTGATGGAGGAGCGGGGCATCCATGCGGATGTGGCGGCTGGCTTAAGCCTTGGCGAGTACTGCGCACTGGTGGCAGCAGGCGTTATGACGGCGGACGACGCGATCCGCACAGTCCGGGAGAGAGGAATTCTCATGCAGGAGGCAGTTCCGGCTGGAGTCGGCGGAATGAGCGCTGTTCTCGGCATGACGGCAGATGAGATCAATGCCGTTGTGGACGAGATTCCGAATGTGCAGGTCGCAAACTACAACTGCCCGGGTCAGATCGTGATCTCCGGTCTCAAGGAGGCGGTGGAGACCGCGGCGGTGAAGTTAAAAGAGGCAGGTGCAAGACGTGTGATCCCGCTTAATGTCAGTGGACCGTTCCACTCCTATCTTTTAGAGGAAGCCGGGGAGAAGCTTGGAAGGTTTCTGGAGAATATTCCGGTATCTGAGCCGGTGATCCCGTATGTGGCGAACGTGACAGCTGCTTATGTGACAAAGGCAGAGGACGTAAAGCCGCTTTTGACACGTCAGGTATCTTCTTCTGTCAGATGGCAGCAGAGCGTGGAGACCATGCTGGCGGACGGTGTTGACCGGTTTATCGAGATCGGACCGGGAAAGACGTTAGCTGGATTTATCAGAAAGATCAACAGGGAAGCGACGGTCATCAATATTGAGAAATTTGAGGATCTGGAGAAGCTGAGCTAAGTGATCGAAAGAGAAATTAGTAAATAATGTCGTCAGAGACAAAAATCTGGCGGCTGACTGATAGAAACACGGAGGGAAACATGAATTTAACAGGGAAGGTTACTCTTGTGACAGGCGCAAGCCGCGGAATCGGCCGTCAGATTGCTCTGACACTGGCTGGATACGGCGCGACCGTCATCGTCAACTATAACGGTTCCGCAGCAAAAGCAGAGGAAGTCGTAAACGAGATCACAGCAAACGGCGGAATGGCGGAGAGCATGCAGTGCAGCGTCAGTGATTTCGAAAAATCCAAAGAAATGATCGATGGGATCGTAAAGAAATACGGCCGTCTCGACATTCTTGTGAACAACGCCGGAATCACAAAAGACAACCTGATCATGAAGATGTCCGAGGACGATTTTGACGCAGTTATTGCCACAAACTTAAAGGGCGCATTCAACTGCATCAAACATGTCTCCCGCCAGATGTTAAAGCAGAGAGGCGGACGGATCATCAATATCTCTTCCGTTTCCGGAGTGATGGGAAATGCAGGTCAGGCAAACTACTGTGCCTCCAAGGCGGGCATCATCGGACTCACGAAATCCGTTGCAAGAGAGCTTGGAAGCCGTGGGATCACAGCAAACGCAGTCGCACCGGGATTTATCCGTACAGAGATGACGGATGTGCTGCCGGAGGACGTAAAGAAAGCCATGGGCGAGCAGATTCCGTTAAAGCATTTCGGTGAGACAAAAGACATTGCGGAGGCAGTCGCATTTCTTGCTTCCGATGAGGCAGCTTATATTACCGGCCAGGTTCTTCATGTGGACGGCGGCATGGCGATGTAAAAGACAGTTGGAAAAAGCGCCTGTTCCGGCCACACAGCCGGACAGCGGATGTTTCGGTTATCATCTGCGCGGGGCGTGGATGATAGCATAATTAGAACAGGAGAACGAAAAGCATGAGAAGAGTTGTAGTAACAGGAATGGGCGCGATCACCCCGATCGGAAACGATGTTGAGACATTTTGGAACGGATTAAAAGAGAAGAAACTCGGATTTGGACCGATCACCTATTTTGACACGACCGATTATAAAGCAAAGCTCGCGGCAGAGGTCAAGGACTTCGAGCCGAAGGACTATATGGATCCGAAGGCGGCAAGAAGAATGGAGCGTTTCGCACAGTTTGCGGTAGCGGCAGCCCGTCAGGCGCTGGAGGATTCTTCCCTCGACATGACAAAGGAAGATCCGTTCCGTGTCGGTGTCTGTGTGAGCTCCGGTATCGGAAGCTTACAGATCATCGAGAAGGAATATAAGAAGCTTCTGGAAAAAGGACCGAACCGCGTAAACCCGCTTCTGGTGCCGCTCATGATCAGCAACATGGCAGCAGGAAACGTGTCCATCCAGTTTGGCTTAAAGGGAAAGAACATCAACGTCGTGACAGCATGCGCGTCCGGTACGAACTCCATCGGTGAGGCGATGCGTGCGATCCAGCACGGCGAGGCGGAGGTCATGGTCGCAGGCGGAACTGAGAGCTGCATCACACCGTTAGGCGTTGCGGGATTCTCCGGACTTACCGCTCTTTCCACCTCTGAGGATCCGGAGCGCGCCTCCATTCCGTTCGATCTTGAGAGAAACGGTTTCGTCATGGGCGAGGGCGCAGGTGTCGTTGTATTAGAGGAATTAGAACATGCAAAAGCCCGCGGAGCGAAGATCTACGCGGAGTTAGCCGGATACGGCGCGACAGGCGATGCTTATCACATTACTTCTCCGGCGGAGGACGGAAGCGGTGCCGCAAAGGCAATGGAATACGCAATTGCTGACGCGGGAATGAAGCCGGAGGACATCGATTACATCAATGCCCACGGAACAGCGACCCACCACAACGATTTATTCGAGACAAAGGCCATCAAGCTTGCGCTTGGCGACCATGCATATAAAGTAAAGATCAACTCCACAAAATCCATGATCGGACACCTCTTAGGCGCTGCCGGCGGCGTTGAGTTCATCGACTGTGTAAAATCCATCGAGGACGGCTTCGTTCATGCCACAGCAGGCTTAAAAGTAGACGATCCGGAATGCGATCTTGACTACACAAAGGGCGACGGCGTTTCCATGGAAGTAAAGACAGTTTTGACGAACTCTCTGGGATTCGGCGGACACAATGCGTGCCTGCTTGTCAGAAAGTTTGAGGAGTAAGGAGAACGGCGATGGAAGTAAAAGAGATCATTGAATTAATGAAGGCAATGTCAGAGAACGGCATGACCGGCTTCGAGCTTGAGGAAGGCGACTGGAAACTGAGCATGAAGCGGGAAAAGAAAATCGTTGCGGCGGCGCAGACACCGGTCGTTATGCAGGTCCCGGGACAGGGTTCCATGATCCAGACCGCGGATGTGACCGCTATGGAGCAGGTCTCCGGTGAAAATGCGGAAAAGAAAATTTCCGGAATCTCCGAGAAAGTGATCACCTGTCCACTTGTGGGTACGTTCTATTCCTCCCCGGCACCGGACGCAGAGGACTATGTAAAAGTCGGAGATACCGTGAAAAAAGGTCAGGTCATCGGAATCGTGGAAGCCATGAAGCTGATGAATGAGATCGAGAGCGAGTATGACGGAATCGTAGAGGAGATCCTTGTGAAGAACGAGGAGACGGTTGAGTATGGTCAGCCGTTATTCCGGATTCGTTAATTATAAAGATAACCGTTTGGCGGCCCGCGCATTGCCGCGCGGGCTGTGAAAGATTGGATAGAGGATAAAAATTATGTTAGGAATCAAAGAAATTCAGGAAATCATTCCCCACAGACATCCGTTTCTTCTCGTGGATTGTGTGGAGGAACTGGAGCCGGGCGTGAGAGCCGTCGGATATAAATCTGTGACATACAATGAGCCGTATTTCGCGGGCCATTTTCCGCAGGAGCCGGTCATGCCGGGCGTCCTGATCGTTGAGGCGCTGGCACAGACAGGTGCTGTCGCGATCTTAAGCGTTGAGGAAAACAAAGGAAAGACTGCGTATTTCGGCGCAATGAATAATGTAAAGTTTAAGAAGAAAGTAGTTCCGGGCGACAAGCTCCGTCTGGAATGCGAGATCATCAAGCAGAAAGGACCGGTCGGTGTTGGAAAGGCGGTCGCTACCGTGGACGGCAAAGTCGCGGTATCTGCGGAACTCACATTTATGATCGGTTAGGACTGGTGAAGAGATGTTTCAGAAGATTTTAATCGCAAACCGCGGCGAGATCGCCGTTCGGATCATCCGGGCATGCCGGGAGATGGGGATCAAGACGGTTGCCGTCTACTCCGAGGCGGACCGGGACGCACTGCACACACTTCTTGCGGACGAGGCGATCTGTATCGGACCGGCGCCGTCCACGGAGAGCTATCTCGATATGGAGCGGATCTTAACCGCATGCGTTGTCATGAAGGCAGATGCTATCCACCCGGGCTTCGGATTTTTGTCCGAGAATGCCCGCTTCGCGGAGCTCTGTGAAAAGTGCAATATCCGCTTTATCGGACCGTCAGCTGAGATCATTAACAAGATGGGAAATAAGTCCGAGGCGAGAAAAACTATGATGGCGGCGGGCGTTCCTGTGGTTCCGGGAAGCAAAGAGCCGGTCTACACTGTGGAGGAAGGCCTTAAGACCGCGAAAGAGGTCGGCTTTCCGGTGATGATCAAGGCGTCCAGCGGCGGCGGCGGAAAGGGAATGCGCGTTTCGAGGTCGGAGGAAGATTTCGAGGCGAACTTCTTAAATGCCCAGATGGAATCCGTCAAGGGATTTTCCGATAATACCATGTATATCGAGCGGTTTGTGGAGAATCCGCGCCACATCGAGTTCCAGATCTTAGGCGACCGTTACGGAAATGTGGTCCATCTCGGTGAGCGCGACTGCTCGATCCAGAGGAGACACCAGAAGGTTCTTGAGGAATCCCCGTCAGCGGCGATCTCCGGGGAGCTTCGGAAAAAGATGGGTGAGACGGCAGTCCGCGCGGCAAAGGCGGTCGGATATGAGAATGCGGGAACCATCGAGTTCCTTTTAGATAAAGATAAAAATTTCTATTTTATGGAAATGAATACGAGGATCCAGGTGGAGCATCCGGTGACGGAGGCTGTCACGGACATGGACCTCATCAAAGAGCAGATCCGGATCGCTGCGGGGGAACCGCTCTCCGTGAGCCAGGAGGACATCAAGATCTCTGGCCATGCTATCGAATGCAGGATCAACGCGGAGAATCCGGAGAAGAACTTTATGCCATGTCCGGGCATGATCACAGATATCCATCTCCCAGGTGGCAGGGGAGTCCGTGTGGACACGGCGGTCTACAACAATTACCGGATCCCGCCGAACTATGATTCCATGATCTTAAAGCTGATCGTGCGGGACAAGGACCGGGAGTCCGCCATCGCGAAGATGCGCAGCGCCCTCGGGGAGCTTGTCATTGAGGGAATCAATACGAATCTGGATTTCCAGTATGATATTTTAAGCGATCCGGATTTTCAGTCGGGAAATGTGGATACAAACTTCATTCCGTCGCATTTTCCGGAGTATACCAAAGAATAGGATTATACCAGTTCAGCCATGCACATAGTTAGGCATAGACGTGTGTTGCAAGCTTGCTTGCATAAGCACGTTTATGACTAACTATGTATATGCGGAACGCCACGAGCTTCTTGTTTTCATGGAACATGAAAACAAGAAGACTGCATGGCTGAACGTGCAATTTTCACAGTCTTGAAAGGAGCTTTTATATATGCTAAGGGATATGTTTAAAAAAACATATACGAAGATCGATATGAAATACCGTGCGGGAGAAAAGGAATCTGCCAGAACGGCAGAGGAGGACGCGCCGGTGATTCCTGCCGGGCTGTGGAAAAAGTGCAATAAATGCGGAAAGCCGATCTACACGGACGATGTAAGGGCGAACTTTTATATCTGCCCGAAGTGCGGCGGATACTTCCGTGTCCATGCGTACCGCCGGATCGAGATGATCGCGGATGAGGGAAGCTTTGAGGAGTGGGACAAGTTCATGCAGGTCTCCAATCCGTTAAGCTTCCCAGGATACGAGAAGAAGCTTGCAGCAGCCCGTGAAAAATCACAGCTCAATGAGGCCATCGTCACCGGATCCTGCACGATCCACGGACAGAAGACCGTTGTCGGTGTCTGCGACGCGAGATTTTTGATGAGCAGCATGGGCCACAACGTGGGTGAAAAGATTACGAGAGCCGTGGAGCGGGCCACGGAGGAAAAGCTTCCGGTGATCCTTTTCGCCTGCTCCGGAGGCGCAAGAATGCAGGAGGGAATGATATCCCTGATGCAGATGGCAAAGACTTCCGCGGCTTTAAAGAGACATCACGAGGCGGGACAGCTCTATGTGAGCGTCCTGACGGACCCGACAACGGGCGGCGTTACGGCAAGCTTCGCGATGTTAGGAGATATTATCCTCGCGGAGCCGGGGGCACTCATCGGTTTTGCGGGACCTCGTGTCATCGAGCAGACCATCGGGCAGAAGCTGCCGGAAGGTTTCCAGAGAGCGGAGTTCCTTGTGGAGCACGGCTTTGTCGATAAGATCGTGAAACGTGAGGAATTAAAAGAGACGCTGGCGATGATCTTAAAGCTTCATAAGAAGCCGGAGAGCGGATGTCTTGCGGACTGGAAAACGGAAAACACAGTTGACAGGGCGGCTTTTGAGGAAAAAGAGCAGAATTCTTCTGCGAAGAGAGCGCATCATGGTTCCGGAAAGGCAGCAGGAGCAATCCGCAGCGCATGGGATTCTGTCCTGCTTTCCAGAAAGGCGGACCGTCCGGTGGCTACGGATTATATCCGTGCGATCTTTGATGATTTCATGGAATTTCACGGAGACCGTTACTGCAAAGATGATGGTGCCATCGTCGGCGGAATCGCTTCCTTCCACGGAATGCCTGTGACAGTGATCGGGCAGGAAAAGGGTAAGAATACAAAGGACAACATCAAGCGCAACTTCGGAATGCCGTCCCCGGACGGATACCGGAAGGCGCTGCGTCTCATGAAGCAGGCAGAGACCTTTGGACGCCCGGTAGTGTGCTTTGTAGATACCCCAGGAGCCTTCTGCGGACTGGAAGCCGAGGAGCGCGGACAGGGAGAGGCCATCGCGAGAAATCTCTTTGAGATGTCAGATCTCACCGTTCCGGTGCTCTCCATCGTGATCGGAGAGGGCGGAAGCGGCGGAGCACTTGCCATGGCTGTGGCGAACGAGGTCTGGATGATGGAGAATGCGGTGTACTCTGTTCTCTCCCCGGAAGGTTTCGCATCGATCCTCTGGAAGGACAGCAAGCGTGCGGACGAGGCGGCGCGGGTCATGAAGATGACCGCGGCGGAATTAAAGGAACTCGGAATTATCGAGCGTGTGATCCCGGAGCCGGAACCGGCAGACCCTGAGACGCTTCCGGAGATCGCGAAGACTATGGAGAATGCCATGGAGGAGTTCATTGAAGCGTGGACACAGCTTGACGGGAAGACGTTAGCAGAGCGCCGGTATGAGAGATTCCGGAAATTTTAGGCAGCGCTCCAGCAGCGTGCGGACCAGCATATGGTCATGTTAGAGATGGAACAAATACGGGGAGTTATAATTTAGGAGGAAATATGGAGGCAGCAATCGGTCTGAAACCATTAAAAATAGGGAACCTCGTGGCGAAGCACCCGGTGATCCAGGGAGGAATGGGGGTCGGCGTGAGCCTTTCGTCCTTAGCCGGAGCAGTCGCGAAGGCGGGAGGAATCGGAATCATTTCCACAGCCCAGATTGGATTTAAGGATCAGGATTTCGGAAAAAATCCGATGGCGGCGAATCTGAGAGCGATCCATTCCGAGCTTAAGAAAGCCAGGGACAAAGCGCCCCAGGGAATTCTGGGCTTTAATATCATGGTCGCAACGAAGGAGTACGCGTCCTATGTGAAAGAGGCGGTGAAAGCCGGAGCGGACGTGATCATCTCCGGCGCCGGTCTCCCGATCGACATGCCGAAATTTGTCGCGGAGGCGGAGATTGAGAACGGAGGTTCTGAAAAGAAAGAGCGGCGTACCATGATCGCGCCCATCGTTTCCTCTGTGAAATCTGCTCTTGTGATCTGCAGGATGTGGGATAGAAAGTACCACACAGCACCGGATTTCGTCGTAGTGGAAGGACCGTGCGCGGGCGGTCATCTCGGATTTTCCAGGGAACAGCTCACTGAGCTTGGAGCCGACACAGACCATGTAGCCGAGACATTTAATGAAGCGGCTTATGATAAGGAGATCCGCGGAATCATCGAGACGGTGAAAAGCTTTGCGGAGAAGTACAAAAAACATATCCCGGTCATCACGGCGGGGGGAATTTTTGATCATAAGGACGTTCTGCACCAGTTTGAGCTTGGCGCGGAGGGCGTTCAGGCGGCGACGAGATTTGTGACGACTGAAGAATGTGACGCGGATATTGCATACAAAGAGGCATATATCAACGCGAAAGAGGAAGACATTGTGATCGTTAAGAGTCCGGTTGGAATGCCGGGCAGAGCGATCAAAAATAAGTTTTTAGAGCGTGTTGCTCAGGGACCGGTGAAGGTGGAGCGGTGCTTCCGGTGTCTGGAACACTGTAATCCGGCGGAAACACCGTATTGCATCACGAAAGCGCTGATCAACGCCGCAGAAGGAAAGATTGATGAGGCGCTGCTGTTCTGCGGAAGCAATGCATACCGTTGTGAGAAGATCGAGACGGTGCCGGAGGTTATGGCGGCGCTGTGCGGAGAGTAAAAAACTCAGAGAGGCTGTTGTGCAGATCATGTGAATCAGCCAGAATATAAATTTTCAGGAAAGCAGTTTTATAAAGTTCATAGATCCCGTATTTCTGTCATAAGATAAAGAAATTCAGGTGGTGGTTTGGCGTATCTGCGCTTCGAGTGCAGGCAGCCGAAGCGTCGCCGACTTTGACAGAAATGCGGGATTTTTTATGTTAAATATGCTCTGGGCAGGAATGATGGCAGCCGGGATCTTCTGGGCGGCGTTTCATGGAAATATGGGGGCAGTGACGAATGGGTTGCTGGATTCGGCGAAAGAGGCGGTGACTCTGGGTGTTACGATGCTTGGGATCATGTCGTTCTGGTGCGGGATCTTAAAGATCGGGGAGCGGGCTGGGCTCATCGAGGCGTTGACGGAGAAGATGCGTCCGGTGATCCGGTTTCTCTTTCCGAATCTCCCGGACGGACATCCGGCGGGGAAATATATCGCGACAAATATGATTGCGAACATGCTGGGGCTCGGCTGGGCGGCGACACCGGCAGGGTTAAAGGCGATGGAAGAGTTGGGGAAACTGGAGGATGAGAGACGGGAGGAAAAAGCGCCGGATAAGAGGAAAAATACGGCAGGGCAGAGCAGTCTGGCGAGACAGTCGGGCACTGCCAGCAATGAGATGTGCACGTTCCTGATCGTAAATATTTCCTCACTCCAGTTCATTCCCATCAACATGATCGCCTACCGCAGCCAGTACGGCAGTGTCAGCCCGGCGGCTATCGCAGGACCGGCGCTCCTCGCGACCATCGCCAGCACGGCGGCAGGAATCACGTTCTGCAAGGTCATGGACCGGAAAAACGTTGATTTTTGAAAAAAAGTCTACTATAATATTACTATTATGTGGCTGAAGCCCATACTCATAAAAGAGTTCCCCGCCCAAGGCGGTTTAAACCGAGAAATATTTACTGACGCAGGCATCGGAGCCAGATGCACAGTCTATAGAGACAAATAATACAATACCAGGAAGGTTGATGCATACAGAAAGTATGCCTCTTTCTGGTATTTTTAGTTGTGTGAGGCTTTGGATATTTTTAGGTACTAAAAAACATAGAAACGGGGATAAATTCATGAAAAAACAAACAATAAAGACAATAGTGACGGCTTTGACCGCTGCTGCTATGGTATGTTCCCTGGCGGGCTGCGCCGGAAATAGTTCGGGAACAACAGAAACCTTAAACGCGGAAAAGTCGTCTGAGGCGGAGAAAACAGAAGCAGCTGCCGGGATAGAGCAGGATAATGAAAAAGATTTTGTTATCGTTGTAATGGGACCATCATCTGAGCCTGAGGCTGGATTTGACCCGGCATACGGATGGGGCGCGGGGGAACATGTCCATGAGCCGCTGATCCAGAGTACGCTGACGGTAACAAAGGCAGATATGACGATCGGTTATGATCTGGCGACAGATATGAACGTCAGCGATGATGGGATGACATGGAACGTGACGATCAGGGACGATGTAAAATTTACGGACGGGGAACCGCTGACAGCGGAGGATGTAGCATTTACCTACAATACACTGCGGGATACCAGTTCTGTCAATGACTTTACGATGTTAGAAGAGGCAAAAGCCCTCGACAATACCACTGTGGAATTTGATATGACCCGCCCGTATTCCATATGGCCATATACGATGGCAATTACCGGAATCGTCCCGGAACATGCTTATGGACCGGACTATGGTTCCAATCCTATCGGCTCCGGCCGCTACATCATGAAACAGTGGGATAAGGGGCAGCAGGTGATCCTCACGGCAAACCCGGACTACTACGGGGATGAGCCGGAGATGAAGACGGTGACAGTTTTATTTATGGATGAGGACGCCGCCTACGCGGCAGCGCTCTCCGGGCAGGTGGATCTCGCCTACACTTCCGCGGCGTACTCGGATCAGACCGTAGACGGATTTTCCCTGTTGGCCTGCAAGACCGTGGACAACCGCGGCTTCAACCTGCCGGCGATCCCGGCGGGGGAGACGGATGAGAACGGAGTGCCGCTGGGAAATGATTTCACCAGCGATATCAATGTGCGCCGGGCCATCAACCTGGCGATCGACCGGGATGAGATGATCGAGCATGTGTTGAACGGATACGGAACAGCGGCCTACAGTGTCTGTGATCAGATGCCGTGGTACAACGCGGCAGCGGAGGTGGAGTATGATCCGGGTATGGCGGCCGCGATCCTAAAGGAAGCCGGATGGAGCGCGGGAAGCGATGGAATCCTGGAGAAAGACGGTGTCCGGGCTGAGTTCACCATGCTCTATCCGACGGGCGATTCCGTCCGCCAGGCACTTGCGGAGGACACCGCAAACCAGTTGAAAGAGATTGGAATCAAGGTGACGACAGAGGGCGTCGGCTGGGATACCGCCTATGACCGGGCACAGTCCACGCCGCTTATGTGGGGATGGGGCGCCCACACACCGATGGAACTTTACAATATTTACCACACGGCACTGGGAAAGGAATACGCGGAGTATTCCCCTTATGCAAACGAAAAGGTGGACGAATATATGGACGAGGCCCTGGCGGAGAGCGACCTGGAAAAGTCCTATGAACTCTGGAAAAACGCCCAGTGGGACGGAACATCTGGAATTACCCAGGATGGTGACCTTCCGTGGATCTGGCTTGTAAATATTGATCATTTATACTGGGTGAAGGATGGTCTGCAGGTGGCAGAGCAGAAGCTTCACCCACATGGACATGGCTGGTCGATCGTAAACAATGTCGACCAGTGGACATGGAAATAAAGAAAACGGGTCTGTGGTTTGGCAGACAGGCAGTGCGGATGTGTCTGATGGTGCTTCTGGTGAGCATTCTGGCGTTTGGGCTCCTGGCGGTCTCACCCATAGATCCGCTTCAGACAAATGTCGGACAGACAGCTCTGGGCTCTATGAGCCCGGAGCAGATCGCAAAGCTGAAAAGCTACTGGGGAACAGATCTGCCTCCGGTGGAGCGGTATCTGAACTGGCTGAAAGACTTTCTCCACGGAAATATGGGAACATCCCTTTTATATCGCCGTCCGGTGGCAGAGATCATCGGGGATAAGGTCATGAATTCCATCTGGCTTTTATTCACGGCATGGTTGTTTTCTGGTATTCTTGGCTTTTTCCTCGGCGTTCTCGCAGGAAAAAAGCGCGGTGGGATCATGGACCGGATCGTGACGGGATATTCCCTGTTTGTGGCCAGCACCCCGGCATTCTGGGTGGCAATGGTGCTGCTTATGGTATTTGCGGTGAAGCTTCACTGGTTTCCCATCGGATTCAGTGTGCCCATCGGCATGGATGCCGGGCAGATCTCCATTGCGGACAGGATTCGCCATGCGCTTCTCCCGGTGGTGGCTCTCAGCATCACGGGAATTTCCTCCATCGCCCTGCACACGAGGGAAAAGCTCATCGAGGTCATGGAGAGCGACTATGTGCTGTTCGCGAGAGCCAGAGGCGAGTCGGACTGGTCGATCTTACGTCGTCATGGACTTCGGAACATTCTTCTGCCGGCCATGACGCTGCAGTTCGCGTCGGTGAGTGAGATCATCGGCGGCTCCGTCCTTGTAGAACAGGTATTTTCCTATCCGGGATTGGGCCAGGCGGCTGTGACGGCAGGACTTGGAAGCGATGTGCCGCTTCTTCTGGGGATCACGGTGGTTACAGCGGTGATCGTCGCGGCGGGAAACCTTGCGGCGAATGTTCTCTACGGCGTGATCGACCCGCGGATCAGAGAGGGGGCGAAGCGCTGATGAAGAAAAATCGCAGAATACAGAGCTTCGCGCTTCTGATCCTGGCGGCTGTGCTGTTAGCGGTCATTGCGGTGCTCGGAAGTTTCTGGCAGGAAGCTGCCCTCGGGACGGATTTTACGAGAAAAAATCTGGCACCGTGTATACAATATCCTTTTGGAACAGACTGGATGGGACGTGACATGTTCGTGCGGACAGTTGCGGGACTTTCTTTGAGTATCCGGATCGGACTTCTGACGGCGGCAGTCAGCGCGGTGATGGCCTTTGTACTGGGACTCAGCGCGGCGGTCTTCGGAAAGTTCGTGGACAGTGCGGTGCGGCTGCTTATCGATATCGTCATGGGAATTCCCCATATGCTGCTTCTGATCCTGATCTCCTTTGCCTGCGGGCGTGGATTCTGGGGCGTTGTCTGCGGAATCGCGTTTACCCACTGGGCATCCCTGGCGCGACTGATCCGCGGGGAGGTCTTACAGCTGAAGCAGAGTCAGTATGTGAAGATCGCGGAAAAGCTTGGAAAAGGGAAATTTTACATCGCGTTTTCCCATATGGCACCGAATCTTGTTCCGCAGTTTATCACGGGCCTGGTGCTCATGTTTCCCCATGCGATCCTGCATGAAGCCAGCATCACGTTCCTGGGCTTCGGTCTGTCTTCCGAGAGTCCGGCCGTCGGAGTGATCCTTTCGGAAAGCATGAAATATCTGGCCATGGGAAAATGGTGGCTGGCGCTGTTCCCGGGACTTTTCCTCGTTGGGACCGTGCTTCTGTTTCATTATATCGGACAGGAACTCTGCCGACTTTTGGATCCGGGCAGTGTTCATGAGTAAGGAGGCGGGGAAGATGAATGATACGATTTTGGAAGTTAAGGATCTCTCCGTCACCTTCACCCAGTATGACCGGGGATTTTCCAGGCGGACGCTCCACGCGGTAGAGAAGATGGACCTGGAAATAAAAAGCGGCGAGATCGTCGCGGTGGTGGGATCCAGCGGTTCGGGAAAAAGTCTGCTGGCCCATGCGATCATGGGAATTCTTCCATACAACAGTGAAATGGACGGAGAGATATGGTTTCTTGGGGAGCCGCTTACGGAAAAAAAGGTCAAAAGACTCCGGGGACATGAGATCGTTCTGGTGCCCCAGAGCGTTTCTTACCTGGATCCGCTTATGAAGATCGGGGATCAGATCCAGAACGGGAAAAAGGATGTTTCTGTGAAGGAAAAATGCCTGGCGGTGCTGAAGCGCTATGGCTTAGCCCCGGATATCCGGGGAAAATACCCATTTCAGCTCTCCGGCGGCATGACGCGGCGTGTCCTGATCTCCACGGCGGTGATGGAGAAGCCAAAGCTCGTCATCGCGGATGAGCCGACACCGGGACTTCACCTGGAGGCGGCAACCCGCGTCATGGGACATTTCCGGGAGATGGCGGACGATGGGGCAGGCGTGCTGCTGATCACCCACGACCTGGAGCTGGCGCTCCTGACAGCTGACCGGGTCATCGTGCTCTACGGCGGCAGAGTCGTCGAGGAGACAGATGCGGCGGCATTTCAGGATGAGAGGAATCTCAAACATCCGTACACGAAGGCGCTGTTTCGGTCCATGCCGAAGAACTGGAAGAAGGATGGGGAACAGCTCTGCGATATGGGGGAGATCTTAGAGGACATGCGAAGGGAATACGGCAGATGAGGCTGGAAGCGAGAGATATTTCTTTTAAATATGGAAAAGGGACGAGACAGATCCTGGATCATGTGAACCTTACGGTGGAACCCGGAGAGAGTGTGGGGATCATGGCGCCCAGCGGATACGGGAAGACGACGCTCTGCAAGATTCTGGCGGGGTACGAGAGGCCGGATTCGGGGGAGGTTCTTGTGGACGGGATGCCGGTTCTTGAGCTTCGTGGCTACTGCCCGGTGCAGATGGTATGGCAGCATCCGGAACTCTCGGTGAATCCGAAGAGACGGTTGAGTACGGTTCTGGAGGAAGGCGACTGGACTTTTGAGAACCCCAGCGAGTGGGCACGGATCGAGGCGGGACTTGGGATCCGGGACGAGTGGAAAGACCGGTTCCCAGTGGAGGTCTCCGGCGGCGAGCTTCAGAGATTCTGTATTGCGAGAGCGTTGGGGCGACGGACGGAACTTCTGATCGCGGACGAGATGACGACGATGCTGGACCTTATTACACAGGGACAGATCTGGGATTTTGTCTTGAAGGAACTGAAGCGCCGGGAGATGGGGATGATTGCGGTGAGCCATTCGCCGGAGCTTCTGGAGAAGGTGTGTGACCGGGTGGTGCGGCTATGAGTCGTACAATACAGTGGTGGTAGTGGATTTGCCGATTTGGAATGCGAAGCAACGGCGAAGATATTGAAAGTAGACCGTCTGCGGACAATACATTGACAAGTTTTGTAAGATTCCGTAAAATAACATCATAAAAATATTGAATAACATCATAAAAATATTGATTTTACACGGTGCAGTGGATAACTGCGCCGTTTTGTTTTACCGCAGGCGGCTACGTCCAGCACGGAAATAGGGGGGAAAGCTTTGTATGAAAAAGTGTAAAAAGCTTGGAGCAGAAAGGCTGTCGGAGTTTTTCAGGCAGTTTTCTGTCCTGGTGGAGTCGGGATTATCAATTCCGGAAACATTGGAGATCATGCAGCAGGATGATACCGACCGGGAGTTCTGCCTGGCGTGTCGAAAACTGGGAGCGTTCATGACCGAGGGGAAGACCGTCGGGGATGCCATGGAAGAAACCGGGCGGTTTCCGGAACCGGCGATCCAGATGATCCGGGCAGCGGAGATGAGCGGCCAGCTTGTCAGGACGACGGCACGGCTGGCGGTCCATTATGAGAAAGAACACAGGACAGAGGGAAAAATCCGCAGCGCGGTTTTGTATCCGAAGATCCTGGTTCTGATGATGATCTTTCTAATGCTGTTCGTATTTCTGGAGATCCTGCCGACGTTAGAGCCGATCCTGGTGGATGTGACGCTGCCGCTTCTTACAAGAATCCTCATGGGGATCAGCCATTTTCTGTATGCGTACCGCTATTTCCTGCCAGTGGCGGCCGTTATGATCCTGGTAGGATGGAAGATCCTGACGGAAAGAGTATGGTTTCGTTACAGCTATGACCGGGTAATCTGCAAATTTCCGGTGGTCGGACGGCAGATAAGGATCATCTGTACGGCAAGATTCTGTGAGAACATGTCCAGCCTTTATTCCAGTGGACTTCCGATCACATCCTGCCTGAAATATACGGAAGGAACGATCGGAAACAGGTATCTGGACCGGGAGATCAGGACGATCATGGCGCGTGTGAGCAGCGGAATGCTTTTGAGTGAGGCAATCCGGGAGAGTGGTGGATTTGAAAAGAAACTGGCGGCGGTGATCGTTACGGGAGAAGAGGCGGGTCACCTGGATAAAATGCTGGAGCGGATCGCGGGAAGCTATGAACATGAGTCGGATCTGGCGCTGAATAAGCTGGTGAACCTGCTGGAACCGGTAATGATCCTGATGATCGGGATCTTTACCGGAATCCTGATCCTTGGAATCATGGAGCCGATGTGGAACATGTATGGAAGTATTCGATAAGGAGGGAGTGGCGGTGAAAAAGAACCGGAGCGAAGGATTTGTGATGGCGGAGGTTCTGGTGACCGTGCTGTTTGTCACGGTATTTACCTCACTTCTCTTTTCGTCTGGGGCAAGGCGCTATCGTTCAGCATTGAACTTTGCCGCAGGAACGGAAGCGAGGCTGGCCGCCGAGGCGGTGGTGCAGATCCTTGTGGAGAATATGTGCCAGGAGGAGCCGACAGGAATCCTTGAAAAATTACAGGGACCGGAGGGACTTCCGGAGACGGAGGCGGCAGTGTGGGCAGAGACTGGAAATGGGGAGAAAAAGAGGATCGAGACAGTCATCTCCTCCTATTGGAAAGAGGACGGTTCAGGACTTGTGTTACAGGCGGTCTGTACTGTAAATGACCGGAAGGAAGGTGCGTCGAGACTGATCCCCATGGCACCTGTTTTCGTGAGTACGCCGTCTTCGGCGGAACGGAGTGGGGAGGAAAAGCCATGAAAAAGAGATGGAAACGGAATGAGAATGGCTCAACACTGGTGGAGCTGATGACGGCGTTTCTGATCCTTCTTCTGGTAGCTGAGGCGATGCTTCTCAGTGTCTCCGGCTATTCAAAGACTGTGAAACGGTATCGGGAGATTTATGAGGCAGGAAACAGACTGGAACGCCATATGGGAGATGCAGAATACGGGGAACCGGCAGAGATCCATCTGGCGGTTGATGGAGAAGAATTTCTGGAATCGGGATATTTCGCGGAAGAAACGTCGGATACCGGAACCGTCCAGGTCTCGGGATTCTGGGTGTCCATGACTTCGGAAGAAGAGACAGGTGAAAGGAAAGATTAAAGATGGAGAAGGGTCATAGACGGGGGTTTACACTGGTTGAGGTTATGATCGTCATGCTGCTTTTCAGTATGCTGCTCCTTATGATCTTTCCGATGCGGCGGATGGCGGTGTGGGTACTGGATCACGCAAGGACACAGGAGCAGGCAGAAATGCTTGGGGACGCGGCATGGAGATATGTGGCGGACCGGCTGGAGACAGGTGCTGTGGAAGTGGAAGAACTGGACGGACTGTCCATGGACGCGTTTCATATCGATACGCTGAAACCGGAAATTGAGGTGGAAGAGAGCCGGTCTGGCCGCGTCCTTGTCACGGTACGGGTGATGGATGGAAAAAAGGACCTGTATGAGAGGAATGGCAGTGTGCAGACCGGAGATGGTGCTGGATACAATCCCCGGCAGCCGCGGATCCGAAGTACAGACAGCAACTCACGAACCGTCTGCGTCAGCGAGGGGGAATGAGTTATGATAGAAAGAGGAAAATGGGATGTTGGGCATATTAGGCGGAGAAGGAAAACAGGAAAATAAGAATGAGGTCCAGGAGATGGAGAACTATGGGGCAGAGGCCGGATCTGCGGTGAAGCTCCTTGAGGAACTTTTAAATCTGGGATACCGGAAAAATGCCAGTGACATTCATCTGGAACCGCAGGAAGACCGGATGGTTGTCCGGATGAGGCTGGACGGCATGCTGCTCCATGTGCGGGAATATGACAAGGAAATGCATCAGCCGTTGGTGACGAGGGCGAAGGTCCTCAGCGGAATGGACATTGCGAAAAAGAGAGTGCCGCAGGACGGGCATTTTAAGGAGATGATCGACGGGATCTGCCTGGATGTGAGGACCAGCGTGGTCCCGACGATCTTTGGCGAGAAGATGGTGCTGAGACTCCTGAATATGAAAACGGAGATCGATCATGGCAAAACCTTTGGAATGCGTGAGAAAAATTATGAGAAGATGAAGAGGATCCTCAGAAGTCCGGGCGGGATCCTGTATCTTACAGGACCGACAGGATGCGGGAAGACTACCACATTATATATGATCCTGGAATATCTCGCGAAACAGCCGGTGAATATCGTGACCATCGAGGATCCTGTGGAGCGATATCTTCCGGGGATCAGCCAGATGCAGGTGAATGAACAGGCGGGGATTACTTTTGAAGCAGGACTCCGTGCCGTTTTGAGACAGGATCCTGATATTATCATGGTCGGCGAGACGAGGGATCCGGAGACAGCGAAAATCAGTGTCCGCGCGGCAATCACCGGTCATCTGGTGCTCTCGACTCTGCACACGAAAAGCGCGGCGGGCGGAATCACGAGAATGGCAGATATGGGTGTCGAGCCGTATCTCACGGCGGACAGTTTATGCGGCATGGCGGCACAGAGACTGGTGAGAAAGGTATGTCCGCATTGTGCGGAGACGGTGGAACTTACGAATGAGGAGCAGAAGTTGTTTGGAAGAAAGATCCGGAGCGCAAGGCGCGGACGCGGATGTGAATTCTGTCGGAATACAGGATACAAAGGAAGAACTGCGGTTCATGAGATATTTGTGATGGACCGGGAACTGAAGAAGATGACTGCGGAAAACCGGCCGGAGTGGGAGATCGAGGATTATGTGGTGAAGACACAGGGGATGCGGACCATGCGGGAAGAGCTGGCGGATCTTGTGTGCGCCGGAGTGATTTCGATGGAGGAATTTTTGCGGACGGTGGAGACGTGGTAAGACAGGTGAAAGGCAGGACGTGCGCGGCATGTCCTGTCTTTTTTGACATCGAAAAATGCTTATAAATAATGCTTTTACTGGCATCGGTGAAAAAATGGTATGGTAAAAGTGACGAAAATGCAAAAATATTTTCGTGAAACTGGCTAAATAATGGGGCTTTGGTTTTACGGATCCGATATGGATTCCGGGTATGGCCTGTGATATAGTTATGGACAAACGGAGGAACGAACCGGTTGGGGAGTTCCAGTCAAATCATAATAGATCTTTTGGGAGTCTTAAAAATCTTTGGAGGCAGATATTATCTGCTTTATCGAAAAGCCGCCGGCGGCTTTAGCCGGAATATCCAGGAGGAAAAATGAATCGAAAGAAAGTGGCGAAGTGGCTTGCTGCGGCCGGTTCTCTTGCTGTACTCACAAGCTGCCGGGGAGAACTCGTTCCCTACGCGGCGGAGAGAACGGCAGAATTTCTGACAGCAGAACCTGTGATCCTGAGGGATCGGGAAGCGGGCAGGCGGTTTCTGATGGAGACGGTATCTGCCGCAGAACGGGAAGGGCGGCAGGAAATTGTGGTAACGGGAAAAGACAGCTCGTTCGATACGCTGGTGATCGCGCAGATGTTTCCCGGAGTGGTAAATATTTCAAAGCTGGATCTGGGGACCAGGAATGTGAACGGTGAGACGGTTACGGACTGCCGGATCGGCTTTGAATGGCGGGGGCGGGCGCCGGATTCCGGGGAAAATACCGTTCCAGGAACGGGAGACAAGTTCGGGGAGAAGGAAGACCGGGCCGCATGGAGGACCGGGGATGTGGTCTCGCGGGAGATTGCGGGAAAAATATGCCGGTTTCGATGTATCGATGATGATTACCAGGACGGCAGAGGCAGTTATGGGAAACGTGCGCTGTTTCTGGCGGAAAATGTGATTCGGTCCGATGTGGACAGTACTTATGAGGAGCGGATCTTACTTCCGTTTGGAGAAAACAATAACTATAAGAAATCCCGGGTGAGAGAATGGCTGGGGGAACAGGCAGAGACTGCGGTTCCAGATGCATCTTTTGTATACACGGGAGCATTGACGGCATTTACAGGGAAAACAGGGGATGGTGATTTTGCTGACAGCCGTCTGGATGGTCTTGAGAGCCATTTGCTGCCATACCAGGACTGCAGGGACAGATTCTTTCTGCTGTCTTTGGAGGAAGCATACCGGTATCGGGATGAGATCTGGAATCCGGAAGGAAAGGGAAGTCCTTACAGCCGGGGGTTCTGGCTTCGGACACCGGCTTATGAGGTGGATGAAAGAGGCAGTTTTGTATATGGAAACAGGGAGTATGTTGTAGATATTGAAAATGGATGCTTCAGACAGGCGGATGTGTCAGATGTTGGGATCGGGATCTGCCCGGCATTCTGTCTGCCGCAGGCATAGAGGGGAGAAAAGAAATGAAGAAGAGCAGAAAAAACAGAAGCAGAAAGAGCCAGATGATGTTAGCAGGGTTAGGACTCTGCATGGCGCTTGGAACGCCGGTAAGAGGAATGGCAGTTTTGAGAAGTGTGGAAACAGCGGCGGAGAGAACGGCGACGGCATCGGATGCCGTGGAAAATATTGCTGTGCTCGCTGCGGATGAGGAGATCTGGGGCGCTGATGTGGGTGATATGAGCTTTTTAAGCGGAAGAACTGGGGATGGAACAAAGGAAAAGCCGTACCAGATCACAACGAAGGAGCACCTCATTGGGCTCGCTGCCCTTGCGTCCATGGGAATGGAGGTTGGAAGTGGAGAGGGCACTTATCCGGGAAATTATAAAGGTGCCTGGTTTGAGCTGGGGAAAAATATTGACCTTGGTGGAATGAACTGGATCCCTATCGGATTCTATCACACCGGGGCGGATATGCGGGCCGGAAGAGTGTCACCGTTTGAGGGGCATTTTAGCGGAAACGGGAAAACTGTGTCCAATTTCCGCATGTACCAGCCATCCTGGGACCTTGGCGGACTGTTCGGCGCAGTGGAGAACGCGGAGATCACAGATCTCAAGGTAAAACCGGGTCATGTGATCACGGTGAAGGAAAACGGAGGAATTCTTGCAGGACGTGCGAAACATTCGGTGATCCGGAATGTGACGGTAAACGGCACATTAAGGACTACCGGTACAGCCGGTGGAGTTATTGCGGATGTCCTGGAAGACTCTGTGGTGGAAAACTGTGTTTCCGACCATGTGGCTATCGATACGGGAAGCGGAAAGGAGATTTTTGCCGGGGGAATTGCCGGACGGGCGGCAGAGTCTTTGATTGCGGATTGTGAGGTCAACACAGGGGACAGTCTGAGTGCCAGGATCCAGGGAGGAGGCTATGTGGGCGGAATCGTGGGATTCCAGAATTCCGCGGATATTTTCAATACGCATGTGATGGGAACCATCGGCGGAAGCGGCTCCCAGTCCATCGGCGGTATCACGGGAAAATACGCTTCCGGAAAGATGAAGGTGGCACGGTTTGAGGGGACCATCGCATCTTCAGGGCTTGGAAGTGCGGCGCGTGAGGGAACTTTTATTGGAACTCATGACACTGGCTTCCACTTCCGTTATGGGGTTGAGGACGGAGCAGATGTGGCGTACCTGTTCGCGGATACGGAGGAGAAGATCGCAGCCGGTGTCTGCGGCTCAGGTGTCTCGGATGACAATAGGTTCACCTATGATGCTCATATTGGCTTCTGGAACAAAGGAGATAATTTCTACACATTGGTGCAGGGACAGAACACGAAGAAGGAGGACGAACTCTATTTCTATGAGGAACTCGAGAATGGCGTTCTCCATGTAGTGGATACCGAGTCTGTGGCGAGACAGGATCTCTATACTCCAGATCATTTCGCACCGAATTCCGTGGGACGACCGGTGAGGGGATATCTGCTGTCGGTCCTTCAGGTGGATACAGCGGCAAATTCAGGGAATTTCTATGATGTGGCGGTGTTGACGGCGAGAGGTCCGTCTGCCTACAGCAAGGAATTCCACAAAGCATACCGGGGCGCGGTGGCTGCCGGAGATACCGTTGCAGTCCTCACGGCTCCGAAGAACACGGAGACAGAAAAGTTCCAGATGGATGGTGTGCCGACCTATACAGATTCCCTGGGACGTAGAAGGAAGATGACCTATCAGACAGGCGGTTCCTACCAGTTTGTGATGCCGGAACATGATACGGAGGTCTCTGCGTTCTATAAGAAAGTGGCAGCAGGTGTGCGGGTAGAGCCCCAGGAACTTGGTTTCCGGGTGATTGAGGAGCGCACCGGGGACCGGATGAACCCGTCGATCACCACGGAAGTGAGGGATACCGCGGGGAAATTGCTGGCGAGATATTTAAACGGAAAGCT
The DNA here is from genome assembly GCF_003435125.1 of Clostridium sp. AM25-23AC. NCBI lineage: Bacteria > Bacillati > Bacillota > Clostridia > Eubacteriales > Clostridiaceae > Clostridium > Clostridium sp. AM25-23AC. The sequence continues at coordinate 46,571 of NZ_QWGI01000007.1, forward strand.
GGAGTCGGGAACGAAGGTCCAGGACGTGAAGATCCATGCTGTGGTCGATAAGAACAACGATGTCGCCGATGAGGCGGTGAGATGGAGTGTGGATGACGATGAGTTGATCATCTTAAAGAAAAATGATGATGAGGACGAGTCCGGATATACGAAAAAGAGCGCATCCATCGAGTTGAACCTGAATGCAGGATTCTTTAAGGATATTGTGGAGAAAGCGGAGACAGAACAGGCGAAGAAACAGTACCGGTACCCCATTGAGGATACGGTCTACGGAAACGGTACCCAGGGCGGACTTGCGGTTCTGACAGCAAAGACGAGACCGGCATCCAGCTTTGAGGAGAAGTCTGTGACCGCAAACTGCAGGATCCCGGTGACATTCCAGATCAAGGACCGGACGAAGATCGCAGCGGAAGGCGCGACTCTCGACAAAGCGGCATTGAATTTTATGGTGACAAGAACATTGACCGGTGACAGGAAAAAGCCGCAGGAAACGATCACGGTATCCGCGCCGCAGATCCTGTCAGGATCCTTTGCACCGGACTATTTCGATAAAAAAGATATCAGCTGGACCGTCGGCGATAATGCCATTATCCAGGTGGACGCCGGTTTTGTGGAAGAGGGAATCGCGGACGGAGATTACCGGAACGCAAAGGTGATGGCGAAAAAGGATACGAGATGGATCCTGGATCTCATAGAGGCGGATGAAGCGGCTCATAAGGAACATATCTATGAGAAACGTACTGGGTGTGGAACAAGAAGCACGGAGGTAGTGATGGCGGCAAAGGATGCCCTTGGAAATATCCAGTCGGCAGTCTGCAGCGTGAAAGTGGATTTTGTGACAGATGACAGGACTGTGGTGATGCCGGAGGAGATCAAGGTGGATCAGGGAGAGCTGGTGTTTGACCTGATACTCACGAAAACGGGATCGAGATATAACCCGGCGGTCATATGGCAGGGCGCGGATGCACAGAAGATTACGGCAAAGCTGATACCGCAGGAAGCGTTAAAAGGAAATGGGGACGGTAGCTTCGAATTTAACTGGAACGTAAAAAATGGTGCTGTAAAGGTAGAAAACGGTGCGGTATCAGTAAATACGGAGGCATTCTGGATTGCGGAGGGGATGAAGAAATATCCGTATACGGCGGAATATGAGGACGAGATCACGGTCAGAGCTGGGGCTTTGGAGAAAAAGATTCCTGTGAAATTAAAGTTTAAGCTTGTGGATAAGACCTGGTCCGGCAGCTCAGGAGGACGTTCTTCCGGCGGCGGAAGAACGGGAAGTGTGCTGAAAAAGGACCAGAACACAGGGGAACAGCCAAAGGGCAGTGTCACCGGTGAGTGGAGAAAGCAGGAGGATGGAAGCTGGAAATTTGTTTCCGGCGGAAGAACGTATGCCAATGAGTGGGCCTGGATCTACAACCCATATGCGAAAGAAGGACAGGAAAAGACTTCCTGGTTCCATTTTGCGGCTGACGGCAGGATGCAGACAGGGTGGTTTCTCGATGAAAAAGATGGAAGCTGGTATTATCTCCAGAAGACAAATGACGGAAGCCAGGGGAAAATGCAGACTGGTTGGATAAAAGAAGGAGAAGCGTGGTATTACCTGGGACCGACCGGGCGGATGACGAAAGGCTGGAACTGGATCAATGGAAAATGCTACTATATGGACCAGAAAAACGGACATATGCTGGCGGACTGTGTGACGCCGGACGGCTACACTGTGGATGAGACAGGCGCATGGTGTGTCAGAGGTGCGGTACAGACGATTGGAAAGAAATGATGGCGGGGGATCAGTATGGAAGAGAAAAAAAGAAGGCGATGGTTGGCTGGATTTCTGGCAGTCATTATGACGATCACGGGAGTGGGGATTCCACTCCCGTTCCCGTCCGAGGCATCGGATGTGTGGCCGCAGAAATCGACGGCCCCGTATTACTGCCTCGATGGGGGAAAAGGCTGGAAGAAGGTCGACCGGTATGATATGTATAAGTTTGATACGATGCCGTCTCCGCTTACGGAAACGCAGGCGAAACGGTTATTCTGGGCATATCCGGACAACTGGTCGGCACTGAAGGACGCGGCAAAAAAGTTTGATCCGGGTCTTTATGCGGAGATCGCGTCTACGACGTCCAGTGCCAATATCGTAAAGTATGTGAAAGACGATGCAGGGACAAAATTTGCCTGGGTGGCTGACAATCCGGAAATTGAAGACCGCGCGATCGCTGTTATGGAGCAGGCGTCCTCCGTCGGGCTGGCGGCGGGAAAAGAAGCTCCGGATGCGATCAGGGGAGCAACTTCGGAAGATACGGCAGTGCCATTTCAGGTACTGCCTTTTTCTGACGGACCTGGCGCCCTGGATACGGAGTTTGTTCTCGGAAAAGAGTTTATCCGGGATATCGCGAAGATCGAGCCCCAGAGTGTGTGGGACAATGGATCCACAGGGGGAAACGTGGGATGGCTTGACGCATCCCAGGATAAAAATATCGCGAAATCGGTGATGGGACAAAATCTGTATGAGGTGACCTGGAGCGGGGATGCGATCCGGATCCACAATAATGGTTCGGTGACCGCAAATGAGAATGCTGTCGGAAGCAATATGACAGATGAAGAGAAGTACAATAAGACGACAGTGCGGTATAAGATCACCATGAGAGGCAATTCAGGCTGGTATACGGAAGGCAGCTGGAATCCGGAATATCTCAGGGAGTGGATGGACTTTAAGGTCTGCATCAACGCGCCGGAACATCAGAGACTCTACAAAGCGGATATGAGGATCATTCCGTCTGATATGGTGTTCTATCTGGTGATCAGCCAGGATGGGGAAGGCGGCGGATCAGGCACTTCGGGTGACGGGGAAATACCGGAATATGGTGTGGAGACGCCGACGCTTGAATTTCAGATCTATCGCCATAAGGAGACATTTTCAGCGGATTACAATGTCAGGCTTGTAAAACATGACGGTGAGACCGGAATGCCGCTCAAGGGAAGCCAGTTCTATCTGTATGAAAGGTTTGAGGACGGAGGAAAGATCTCAAAGACGGACGGCGAGGGAAAACTTGCGGAAAAGAACCTGAGCTTTCGTCCATGGAGCGGCTTTCAGGTGTTTTCGGAAGGAACCACGAACGGAAAAGGGGAGATAATCTACAAAGATACCAGAAAGTATGCGTATGAAAAGACATACTGTGACGGACATGCCGCGCCGTCATGGGCAAATATGCCGGAGGACCAGGAAGATGGGGATTCCGGCAATGAGGACGGGAAAAAGAGCGATGCCTATGAGGAGGCCGCAGAACAGACCAGGGATAATAACAGGGCTGCGGCAAAGCAGTGGATGGAACTGGTAGAGGCCTGTGAGGCAGAGGCGGAAGGAGGCTGCCATTTTCACTGGCTGGCGGATGAGAGTGTCTACGATGAGGTACAGGAAGTATTGGAAAGCGGAGAACCGGATGGGAGAAGCCGAAAAAATGCTGGAAATGAGCGAAAGCTCCGGGCTGCATCCGAAGCCGCATTTGAGGAATCCGGCTGCAAGGCGGACTGTGAGGAGACATACCGGAAGTTTATCGGACTGCGGTTTACCTATACATGGAGGGAGATCCAGGCAAGAAACGGGTATATCCTCCATGATCTGCACCTGGATGATATCCCTGTGGAGATGATCACGACGGATTCTTCCCAGGCGGGAGCAGACGCGGAAAAGCGATCCGGAAGCAGCCGTGAGATCACGGAAAACATCTGGTATTCGGGAAATGGAATGACAGGCGGGAGTACTGTTTCGGAGAGAAAAATACCGGTGGTAAAAAGCCGCGCGGGAACAATTATGAAGAGAACGGCGTCTAACGCGGAAGCGGATACGAAAGAAGCTGCGGTTAAAGCAACGGCGTCCAATGCAGAAAAGAAAAGTATTTTTGATCGGTTTTATGGCTGGTTTATGGGAAGAAGCCGGGATGAAGCTGATGATGGTGAAGAATCTGATGACTGGGGAGAGTTTGAAGGCGTCGGGGACTTTGAGGATATTCTGGCGGATGCAGAGGAGGACGGAATCCGGCATCTGGATCTCGGGGATTCCGAGAGGTATTCGCACTGTAATGGCGCTGAGGACTGTGGGGATGCCTGGCATGTGTATGACCATCGAACTGAGGGGCGGATCCATATCACGAAAAAAGACAGAGATCTCTTTCGGGGAGAATCGGATGATTATTCGTCCTACGGGGATGCGGAAGGAGATGGAACACTTGAAGGGGCCGTGTATGGCCTTTTTGCGGCGGAAGATATCGTTCATCCGGATGCGGAGGTGACAGGAAACGGAATTCTGACCAATACTGGCGTTGTCTATAAGAAAAATGATCTTGTGGCAGCGGCAGCAACAGATCGGGATGGAAATGCGGATTTCCTGTGTTATACGGAAGCACCGGGAGTGGAGTACGATTATACGGCCGGAAAGATCAGAAAAAGGACGGATATCTCCTGGAACGGGCCAGGAAACCTGTATCAGGAGAACATGGAGAAGAACGGAAACTGGTGGATCGGGAGACCGCTGATTCTGGGAAAATATTATATAAAAGAACTTTCCAGAAGTGAGGGATACGAGCTTTCAGTAAATGGAATGGATCAGGAGATCACCAACCGGGGAGCAGGCTTTGAAACTCCAGGATCTGTGACGGATGCAAATGGAACGGCTGTGGTCACGATGCCGGAACTCGCAGCGGCAATGGAAGGCGATGACGGAAGAGGAAAAGGATATGATGAACTTCCATTTTCGGTCACATCAGCGGGGGCGGCAGGGGAAAATGGAGATGGAGGTTATGAGATCTTTGCCTATGGTTTTTCGGAAGGAACGAAATTCTACCGCGTTGATACAGGGGAGGAGCTGGTGACAGGACCTCATGTGACGGGAACAGAAGAGGTGATTGTAAAAGATGGGGCCGGGAGAACCGTATGGAAACGGGCGGAGAGCGATACCAGTGATCTTCTCTATCAGCCGGAGCGGGATGCGGCGGGAAATATTACCGGACAGGAACCGGTGAGCCGGATAGAACCGCAGATCTTAAAGGCAGAACAGATTCCGGAAAAGATACCGATGAGCCTTTCAAATCTGTCTGTCAATGAGGAAGATGAGCGGTTTCAGGTGAAACTGGAGGACTGTGACCTTTCAGACGAAACGTCGGAGAGCTTTCTCTTCTTGAAGGCTCAGACAGAGGAGATCCTTGGAAGAAACGGGTATGAAGTTCCGGTTACGGCCGGAGGTATCCGCTCGCTGGAGGATGTGCCGGTCTATAGCCGGGGAGTAAAAAAGGGCCAGAAAGATCTCTGGGGAATGACAACAGATCCGGGAGAGCCGGCAAAAAAGACCGTGTATGGTGCGGCGGTGCAGGAAATTACAGTGCCTGTCGAAAAGAATTCCTGTGTTCTGGATCTTATGAGAAGCATTTTCACCTGGTATCAAGAACATCCCCAGTGGAACTTTTGCGGAATCGATGGGATCAGAAAAGAGGATGCCGGTTACCAGGTAACGCTGTACGCAGGGGCATCTTCTATTGGAAACCGCAGATTTTTTACATCAAAGGTGGAAAATGGGAAAAGGACGCCGGACAGTGTCTATGCTGTGTACGAGGATCCGGTAAATCTTCGCTGGGTGTATCAGGAATATAAAAATAGCGGAAAATTCCGGTTCCAGACCGACAGACAGTATGTGATTGGGCCCGCTGGAAACAGAAGATATTATCTCGATGCGACGCTGACACCGGTTCTGATGCCGGGAACAGATGGAAAGCTGACAGAGATCATGCATCAAGTCATGGTTTATCATAAAGAGGGAGAGGAGGTGCTTGATTACCTGTCGGGAGATCCGGCACATGGATACCGTGTTCCGCTGACGAGAACGGAAGATAAGATCGAAATCACAACAGAAAAAGAACTCGTGGAAAAAGATGTGGAGATTCAAAGTGTGGTGAGGGAGAAGAATGGTGTATACAGAATTCAGGTTCGGACTTCCGGAAAAGATTCGTTCGGAAAGGAATTTACCGATGGAAAGACGAGCCTCACCTTAAACTTTATCGTAAAACTTCCGGAAAAAAGTCATGCTCTGACGGAAAAGGAGATCCAGAGGATCGGAAACGCGAATGTCTGGGGATACCAGGCAGGAGACCGGATCGGGTATGCGGAATATCTTGTGAAATTCTCGGGGGCAGCGCTTGCTGTGTCAGTCTCAAAAAATCAAGACGTTTCAGACACTTACATCATTGCGAAGCGGTTGGTATACCGCGGTCAGGATAAGATCAGCGAGGATGGAGATACGGGGCTCTCGCCCGCTCTTGTACTGGAGAGGCCTGTAAAGCAGAAGGTGCAGGTAGAGAAAAAGACGGATGACGGGAAAAACATCGGGAATTTCCGGTTTAAAATCTATCTGAAGTCTAATCTGGAACGGATCTTCTGCACAAAAGACGGAGAGATTTCCTGGGTGGATAAAAACGGGAAAACGGTACAGATCGAAGAATACCAGAAAAATTTCCCGGAGCTGGTCCAGAAGATCTATACGAAAAAGGCGGATCGCCACGTACTGGAGACAGTGGAGCAGAAAATAGATCCGGATCATGGGGAAGCCGGGACAGTTAAAGGGTATAACTATGAGAAATTCTTTGCAGCTATCCGGACGGCAGACACGGATTGCTGGAAGAGAAGGGGATTCCTGTGGAATACATCATTTAAACCGTTTGTGGCCAGCCTCATTACCGGAAAGCAAAATGAGATCAATACCTCGGAATACGCGAAGGAGAATGCAAAGCGCTCGGACGCAGTCCGGCAGTTTGCCATTGACTGGTATCTGAAAGCGGAGCAGGAACAGATGAAACAGGGAGAAAACTCATATTCGGATGAACAGTATGATCATGCGCTCTATCTTGCGATCCAGAAAGCGGAGGACTATCTGCAGCCGTTTTTCAAGTATGATCTGGGAAAAATCTATGCGATCGCCTGGGACAGCGAGGAAAAGGGCGGGCTTGACGGGGATAGGACAACTCTGGCGGTCCGGAAGGAAAACGGACAGGCACAGGAAGAGGCAGCGTCAGCGGTGTCGAAGTATCTTCCTTACGGCGAATATGTAATCGTGGAGGAGCAGCCCCATGCACCGGAGCTGTTTGACTTTAAGAATAGGCATTATGAGATCGATGCGCCGAAGGAGATATTTCTTCCGGTGGCAGGCGGACAGATTGAGGCTGGAGATGACTGGAAGGAGAAGTATGTATACAGGGCTGCAGATTCTGCGTGGGATCTTGCAAAAAAATATCTGATACGTTTTAACGAGGAGTGGGCGGAAAATCAGAAACAGGAACTTCGGGAGTATGTGATATGTGCCCACAGCAATGATGGGGATTTTGAAGTCTATCCGTATGGACTTTCTGAGAAAAAGAGAGCAGGTCATTACGAACCTTACGGGAATGAGACGGTAAAGCAGTACTATCATTATCGGTCGGACAGTGAAAATGGAGCGAAGAGAGAGGGAAAGGAGACGATGACAGGTGTAAAGACTGCCTATGACGGGGAATATGCGCCGATGCTTATTCCATGGAGTATTGTGGATCCGAATCAGGAAAAAGAGGGTACGCTCTGGACCGGTTATGGGGAAAAGACATTTTTGAACCGAAAGTATTTCTCAAATCTGAGAATTGAGAAGCTTGACGCAGAAACTGGAGAGCCGATCCTTCATGATGACGCGGTATTTGGAGTCTATCGGGCGGAAAGAAATGAGGCGGACGACGGGGATGGTGCCGTGCGATGCTATACGGCGGATACGATGATCCTCGGAAGCCGGTATTTTCTTGAGGCAATGGGGGCAAAGGGAATCCGGCCATTTGCGAGAAAGGCAGCCGGGGCCGGAGAGCTTTTCTATGGAACGGTTCCTGCCGGAACACCGATCTGTCAGGAGAGTGACCTGGTAAGTTTTACGGATAAAAATGGGCTACAGACAGGAACACTCATGGCGATCCCGACGATCCGGGATATCGAGGAAAAGGGGATTCTCCAGGCAGTGGGATACGCAAAAACACCGAATCCGCTTCCTGCGGGGGTTTATGTGCTGGCGGAGGTGAAGCCGCCGTCCGGATATGTGCGTTCAGGGCCTGTGGCAATAGAGATTTACAGTGACCGGATCCTGTATTCCGGCGGCTGGACAGAAGGAAAAACGGCGGCAGCAGTTTACGGGTACGAGCAGGATCCAGATGGAATCCACCCGGAAAATGTCACGGATACTGCCAGAATATATGCGGAAAATACCGCAACAATTCTGGAAATTTCAAAAACAAAGGCAATAGACTCAATTCGTGGAATGAAAGTATCAGGGCGAGTGGAAGGAACGATATCGGAACTTCGTGCACAGTACGGGCTTGAGAATCTAGATCTTGCCTACAATCATGCAGGTACATACCAGGGATTTGGCTGGAAAAAGGGGACTCTGGAGATGCTGGAGCAGAGGAAACGCGGCGGAGAACGGGTGGAGATTGTCTATGAGAATGGAATCTTTCAGGGTTATGGTTATGTGACGAGAAAACTGGAGGCGGCAGATCATCAGAATCCGTATGTAACAGGAGCCAAGCTTGCACTTTACGATGCGATCCGGGTCAATCAGACCGGGGATTCACAGGATCATGCATTTGAAGGTGTTGAGGTCACAAGGGACAGAAATGGAAATGTGACAGATATTGTTGTAAAAGAGGGATATGCCGGAGAAAAGCTGGAATTTTCCTGGGACAGAGCGTCAGTAGATGAGATGCGGGGAGAAGATACCTGGGAAATCAAGACAGTGAAGCGAAGGGATACACCGGTCTTATTCTATGATCTTGGAAATCTTGATGTGATAAAAAAGGGAAAAGACGGGACTTTCTACGGCTATGACCGGGAAGGACGGCAACAGAAGATCACCTTTGATACAGAATCGATCTATGCGTTGAAAAACGGACAGCCGGTATTTGAAATATCGGGAGGCGATTTTACAAAACTTGTGTATGACCGGAAATCGAAGGTATTTACTGCAACGGATCCGGAGACCACACTGTTTCATCTCGATGGATCTTTGTGCAGGGATGCGGAGGTTGATGCCTACACAGGCCTGGCATATGTGAAGAAGACAGAAATCGGATCGAATGGAAGAGAACAGCAGGTATTCTATGTATGGCCCGTGGTAAAGGAAACAGACACCGCGGGAAATCTGACTGGAAGAAGAAAAATACTGACGGGAAGACCGGCGGAGATCATGGAAGGAAGTGAGAATGCCTATATTACGGGAACATGGAACACGGAAACAGGGGTTTTTGAAAAATGGATGGAACCGGTTCTCGATGAGTTTGGCCTGGTGAAATATTATCCGGAGAGCGGAGCTCTGTATAAAAAGGGTGAGCCGGTCTATGACCGGGATGGGGACTATGTGACATACCGGTATGAGGAGCTTCTGGAGATGGAAAACCGGGCTGCGTATCATTTAAATGAGAGAGAAAAGCTGCTTGATGTGGGAGATCCGGAGAATGAGGCGGATGACGTGCCGCTAAAGCACAGGAAAGGAGAGTCCTATCTGATTCCAAATGTGTGGATCAGCGGCGAAAAAACGATTCAGGATGGACGGATGGATGAAAGTACGGACGGACAGCCGGACCTTTTAAGGCGGGTGATCCCGGGCAGCTATATCCTGGAAGAACTGGAAGCGCCGGATGGCTATGTCCGCACATTTCCGTCAGCAGTGGAAGTGAAGGAGACGAATGAGGTCCAGAGAGTACTCCTGTCGGATGAAAAAACAAAGGTGGAGATCGCAAAAATCGACGGAACAGAAGATTACCGTCAGAAGGTAGAAAACCGCACAGATATGGAGACAAGTGAAACAAGCACAGAGATCCGGGGCACATACAGCCAGACCTTTGTAACAGGGGCGAAGCTTGCGCTGTTTAAGGTAAAGCGGGTAAATACTGCCGATCAGGATAAATATCCTAAAGGATATTATTTCGTGAAGACAGAGGAGACACCGGCTGTGTGGAACTCGGAAGATCCTGTGGATAATCATAAAGTTTCAGTCACTGCAATGTGGATAACGGATGGAAAACCGAAATATTTCGAAGGAATTCCTGTGGGTGATTATATTCTGGAGGAACTGGAAACGCCGGATGGTTACCTTCCTGCATCCATGGAGATTACAGTGGAGGAAACAGGAAATCTGCAGAGCTTTGTGTTGAAAGACGATCATACGAAGCTGGAGGTCTTTAAGCTTGAGAGAAATGCATCCGGGGAGAAAGAGCCGTTATCCTGGCCTGCCGCAGCAGAGTTTGTCCTCTGTGAGGCAGTTCTGGATGAGAATGGGGGAGCAAAGACGGAAAACGGCGCTTATCTGTACCGGAAAGACCGAATCGTGGACAGTTGGAAGGCGGATGATCTGTCGGAATATGTTCCGGCGATTCCAGAGGCGTATGAAAAGATGTTTGGACAGTATGGAAATGAATTCCGGCAGTTCTCGTGGAAAAAGGAATCTCAGGGAAGAGTCACTTCAGGAGATGCCAGACTTCTGGAGGATATGGCGACGGAAAACAGAAAAATCATCACACAGATCTGGGAATTATCGGATGGAAGCAGAATGCGGGTCTCAGTCACAGTTGATGGAGATCCGAAAAGATTAACATCCGACGGTCAGCTGTCACCGCGGTTTGAATACCAGTTCCGCTATCATGACAGATCATCCGAGAGGTATCCGGGAATGACCAGTTATGATATGAGAGCCGGTCTGCACCGAATTGACCGGATTCCGGAAGGAAAATATGTACTTCTTGAGACGAGAGTTCCGGACGGTTATCAGGGAGCGGAACCGATCCTTATCACGGTAGACCAGACGGAGAATATCGTCCGTTATGAGGTGGAAAACAGACGGGAACCGGAAGAAAAGATAGCATGTGGCAGGATCAGAATCCGAAAGACAGATGCGGAAGATAAAGAATTGAAACTTTCCGGGGCATGGTTTGAGGCGGTCTGCGTACAGACGGGAGAAAAGACGGTATTTATGACAGGTGCGGACGGAATTGCGCTGTCACCGGAGCTACCGATCGGTTATCTGAAAAATGGTGCCTGGGTCATGTACGAGTATGAGGTTCAGGAGATCCAGTCTCCACCCGGATATGGGTGTTCTGAAGAGACGTTTTCTATCGTATTTGACAGGGAAAAAGAAGCGGTGATCCAGTTGTATGAACTTTCGATTACGAATAAAAAGACGAGAGCACAGTTCAGCAAGTTAGATATGGCGACGGGAGAAGAACTGCCTGGAGCGTCCCTGGAGTTAAAAACGGTGGATGGAACGGTCATCGATTCCTGGATATCAGGGAAAACTCCACATTTTGTGGAGGGAACGCTGACAGCAGGGGAGACGTATATCCTGACGGAGATATCTGCGCCGGATGGGTATGAGATCGCTGATTCCATCAAATTTACAGTGCCAATAGATGGAAGCTTTATAAAAATCGAGATGACAGACCACAGAAAAATACCGGACGAGCCGGAAAGACCTACTGAACCGGAGCTGCCGACAGAGCCCGCCGAATCTGAGACAACGGCGCCAGCGGAGACTCCGACAGCGCCGAAGGAACCGGAGACGTCTGAGAGACCGTCAGAGCCGGAACAGCCAACAGCGCCCACTCCGCATGACAAACCGAAGAAACCGGTGGAGGCAGAGTGGACAGAACCGGAATCGGAGGAGGAATCGAAACAAGAACGGGACCGAGAAAAGACGTATGGCAGGATTACGGTACGCTATGAGCGGGAATTTTCCGGCAGCACAGAGGGGCGAGTCCGTCAGAAGGACAGGACAAGTCTCAGGACCCCGGAGACTGGCGATACCCGGAGACCGGAAATTGCGGTATTTGGTCTGTTTATCGGATTCCTTGGTCTTTGGTATCTGCATATAAAGAAGGAGGAAAATGAGAGAAAAGAAGAACGTAAGGATAAAAAATGATGGGAGCCGAATATTCCGGCTTCCTGTCAAAAAAATTTCCGGTTTTTTAGGAAGTGTGATGTTTCTGTCATGTCTGGCATTTCCGCTGCCTACGTTTGCAGAGGAAACACTTTTCACGGAAGAGGCAGCATCTGGAAATAAAAAATCAGAAGAAAAAGAGACTTTGATCTATGAAAGCCCCATATTTACGGATGGAGGTGAGGCATTCATACCGGAAGAGACAAGGATCGAGGGGGAAAAGGAATACCGGTTGGTATCAAAACGAATCAGAAATGCGAAAAAAGCCGGAGAAATAACATATGCCCAGGTGACAATTCCCTATGACCTGGAAGGTGATGATACGGTGCCGGAGACGGCAGACGTTCCGCTTATCGATGAGGAGTCCGGCACAGAGTTTGAGCGGGAACTTTCTCTTGTAGATGTGGAAGAGACGTCGAGAAGCTGGTCGGATACCTTTTCCTTTTCTGTGACGGTATCTGGATACGGGGCAGATTCGTTCTATTTGGGAGATATGGAGATTCCTGGCGATGCAGATCTTGCTGATTATGGAGAAAAACTTTTAGAACTTGCAGGGTTGTCCCGGGTATATTATCGGGTGAACCGGGTGGAATGGGACGGAGAACCTTATATGGATGGGGAGGTGATGTTCAGAAATGCGACTGCAGGCGGAAGTAAGCTGATTCGAAATGTAAAAGCAAAATATGGAGGTCAGATCCGAACACCGGATCTGAAAGGAAAGCAGTATATTGGAATTTATGAGGAAGTTCTTCCAGAAACGGAAAATAAGACAGAAAACGCACCCGAGGCAGAGATCGTAAGTCGGGCAGAAGAAGAAACGGATCCCCCAGATCTTTTGAGAACCAGTCTGGCGGAGCGGATCATAGAATGGCTGGAGAGCCATGTCACAACGATAACGGTCAGTATCGGGATCCTGTTCTTTTTAGCAGCGGGAATCTGGTTATTCGTGAAGACAGGAAAAAAGCCAGGGCGTCAGTCACCCTAGCTTTTCCTGCCAGTCTTTTTCCTTAAAACCAGTGAGAACAAAGGAATCGCCGATAACTAACGGACGCTTTACAAGCATTCCGTCTGTTGCGAGCAAGGCAATCTGCTCTTCTTCGTTCATTGTCGGGAGTTTATCCTTCAATCCCATGGATTTATAGATAAGTCCGCTGGTGTTAAAGAATTTTTTCAACGGAAGTCCGCTCTTTTTATACCATTCTGTCAGTTCCTCCGCAGTGGGATTGTTCTCCTTGATGTGGCGGCTGGTATAGGATACATGATGCTCATCAAGCCAGCGCTTTGCTTTCTGACAGGTAGAACAGGGTGGATACTCTAGAAAAAGAATACTCATAGTGAAAAACACCTCCATGGGCTTAGTATAATGGATTTTTGCGGAGAATACAATGAGAAGGAAAAGAATTGAAGGGAGATTGCTGCGGTTCCCAGGATAGGACTGACGGGAAGAAGACATTCTGTAGAGTATGTGTTAACGTCGGGAAGTTCTAAAGAAACGGCAATCGCAGGGCATAGAAGAAAAACATGGATATATTGATTTTCCTCTCAGAATTCATGGTTCCGCTCACGGTATTTTATATCGTTGGTTCCGGAATCCTCGCAAAACGGCCGGTATTCGACGATTTCCTGGATGGTGCAAAAGAAGGAATGCGGACAGTGGCGGATGTACTTCCAACCTTGATCGGACTGATGACTGCGGTGGGAGTATTGAGAGCTTCCGGGATTCTGGAGGTATTATCAGAGCTTCTGAAATTCCCAGCCGCACTCTGCCATATCCCGGTTCCGGTAATTCCGATCATCCTGGTGAGGATCATATCCAGTTCCGCGGCTGTCGGTCTGATCCTTGATATTTTTAAAGAATACGGTCCAGATTCCTTGGTGGGAAATATGGTCTCGATCATGATGGGGTGTACGGAGACAGTATTTTACACCATGAGTGTATATTTTATGTCTGCCCATATCCGAAAGACCCGTTGGACATTGCCGGGAGCTCTAGTCGCGACAGCGGCCGGGATAGCTGCAAGTATCTTTCTGGCGGATTTATTGTAAGACCGCCAGAATGCCAGGCAAAAAGCCAGGCGTTCTCAGCGGCGGAACAGCAGCAGAACAGCAACGGGGACATAGCAGGAGAAGAGGCTGTAAGTCCTGAAATTTCCCGGAAAAAGGTCGGAAACACTTGGAAATCAGTTGTGCCGTCAGTTGGAATCGGTTATAATAAAACCCATAAAAGACAAAAGATCCGGGCTGCCAGAAGAGATCAGACAGCCCAGGGAGAAAGAGGATTCCGCTGTTGGACGATTATAAGGAACTGAATGAGATCCTGGTGAGATTATTCCGCAGCATCATGGATGTTGAGGAGAAAGCGATCATTACCCGGGAATTCCAGGATATAACAAATAACGATATGCATGTGATTGAGGCCATCGGTATAGGAACGCCGAAAAATATGTCCTCGATCGCGAAAAAGCTCTCCGTCACGGTGGGAACCCTGACGATCGCAATGAACAGCCTAGTTAAAAAGGGCTATGTGAAGAGAGAACGCGGTGAGGAAGACCGCCGGGTCGTATATATTTCGCTTTCAGATAAGGGCAAGAAGGCGTTTGTTCATCATGCAAGATTCCACAAAGAGATGATCACATCCATCATGGATGAATTTGATGATGATGAGAAGAAGATCTTGATCCGGGGTCTCACGAAACTGGATAATTGGTTTAAGAATAAGGAAGAAGAGAATAAAAAGAATCGAGAGTAGAAACGATAGACTACCAGCTCTTGATAAGATGTGTAAAAGGCAGATGTTCTTCAAAAGGATATCTGCCTTTTTGAGTATGCGCGCCATGGGCGCGCTCTAACGGTGAAGGTTCCGAACACGCCCAGATAGTGGGAAGTCTAATAACTATCACCTTTGTAGTGGCAGTGAATGCAAAATAGAAATTAATAAAATAAAGTAAAAACAAAAATAACTTTAAAAGAGAGTCAATGGTTCACTCTGAACAAAATTTCCAGGCACATTGTAAAAAATAACTAAATGAACTGGCAAAATAGTCTGAATATATATACATAATCGTTAATCGACAAATCCAATTATGGACAGTAGAATAAAACGCAATTACAGGAGCAGAAAAAACAAAAAGAAAAAAGATAACTGTTGAGCATACAATGGCGTATCAAAAGACGCATTGTGTGCTTTTTTATTTGTTTTTTCTGGATAGCAAGAAGGGAGAGGACAATATGAGAAAATTCATCGTAGGACGGTTACTTTCCATTATTCCAGTATTGATCATCGTATCCGTCGTTATCTTTTCAGTAGTGCACCTGACACCTGGTGATCCGGCAGCTTCTATTCTTGGCGCTGAGGCCACGGTGGAAGATATCGCGGCGCTCCGGGCGAAGATGGGGCTGGATAAACCTGTGGTAGAACAATATTTCGTCTGGATATATATCTGCACATTTTCACAGGTTCCGATTCCGTCCTTAAAGCTTTACTTTGGACCGAATTACGCGGGCTGGAACGATGATGAAACCCTGCAGAGTCTTTTAAATGACATGAATACCTCCACAAACATGGATGACGCGAAGGCGGCCTGGGAGAAAGTTCAGGAGTATTCCTGGGATTATCTGGCAGTCATCAATTTTGGCCATTATATTGCGAACTATGCATGGAATGATCATGTGAAAGGCTTAAACAATTACAGCGGACTCTACTTCTGGAATGCGGGGTACGTAGAGTAGATCAGCACAAAGATCCGGATAAAAATACCTGGCAGAGATGGATCACTTCACTCTGACCAGGTATTTTTGTGTCTGTAACTGGATGTGTATAAAGACTGGCGCCGCGGTGAACAGCGGCGCCGGAAAGTTTTTGATTATTCGATATAGGCAACTTTTCCGATCCGCTCTTTCGGCTGGATCACAGTATCCGGATCCGGATAGCCTAAAGCAGCCATCCCATAGACTACATGATCGGCCGGAACACCAAAATCATTTAAGATGTCACGGATCGCCGGAGTATCGCAGATATTCTGGAGCTGGTTGATCCATACGGAACCGACACCGTAGGAGTGGGCAGCCAGAAAAATATTTTCAAGGGCGCAGGCGTCATCCTCTTTTCCCCAGATGCTGTCACGGAGGTTCGAAGGCATGATGATTGCCGTTGGGCAGTACATGTTGTAGCCTGGGCGGTCTAAGGTCGTCTCGATCGCGTCTGCCAACCGCCTGATCGCTGCTTTATTTGTGATAACTGTAAATTTCCAGGTCTGTTTTCCACATCCGCTCGGCGCATGGAGCGCAGCCTGCACCAGATCATCCAGAATCTCTTTGGACACAGGTGCATCAGTGAATTTCCGGATGCTTCTTCTTGTCAGTATGTTGTTCATGATCTCATTCATTGAAAAGTCCTCCTGTTATGTTTGATTTATGTAATATGTTGTAACTGTTCAGTAGGTCTGCGCACTTGCTGCGCTGACCGTAAGAAAACATAGGCTGGAGGGCAAAAATCCCATCAGCGAAGCTGATATGGAATGGATTTTTGCGTGTAACTATGAAGGTACTGAATAGTTACAATATGTTTTGCAACAGGTTGCCGGGTGCAGCTATTCATGGATGATCCGATATACTTTCTGTGGTCTTCCCTTTGTTCCTTTCTGACGATGGTATAAGAGGGCGGCCATATGATAACGCACCATGTTATCCAACATTCGATTGGCGCTTCGAAGTGTGATATGGAGAATATCAGCCAGATCCTGGGAAGTAAAATCCGTATCGCCTAATATTTCCTTAGCTTTTAAAATTTTCTGAATGGTCAGGGTAGATAACCCTGTTTCTTCGGCCAGATTCAAAATCTGAGGGGAAACGTCACTTGAAAAAGCTACCAGCCTTCCATCTCCAAACAGACCGATCTTGTTTTTCTTCACATTGATCAGATAACTGTTATAATCCACTGTATTCATGGATTCTTTTAATGCATACAGGCTGTTGGAAACGGCATCCTGGAGACTTTCTCCTAATCCGTATCCGATACTGACGCGAAAATCACATTTTTCCTCGAGATACGTTTTCAACGTGCAGGTCTGAAAGTCGCAGGTAAGCTTCTCCACGGAGTGGTGATTCGTAAACACCTGAATAAAATCATCCTGATCTTCCTGCAGGAAGTCACAGAGATATTTTTTACTGTATGACATCAGGCACTTTTGGATTTTCTGCCTGTTTTCTTCTGTATTTGGATAAGGCTTGATATCGATCACCGCAGGGCGGTTTTTCTTCAGATTCTGAATCGTGATGTCATGCATCAGAAGCTCACTGCTCTTTAAAATATCGTCCTGATTACAGTTGACAAAGCGGCAATTTACACCTGCCTTTAAAAGGTCAGGTACGATCAGGCTTCGTCTGGACAGTGTGTATTTGACGGTTCCGCTCTTCCAGAGTTCAATGTGCTTATTTCGTTTCGTCTCCAGAGAATCCCAGATTTCATTGGGCGGCACCTGACTTATAAACTCCTGATTCTTTTCAAACCAGTCCTCAAATTTTCCCTGCCTCATCTTTTCAATCAGACTTTTTGCGTTATCCGGGCACATAACATCACAGAAATCAAAGTATCCATACTGCAGTGTAAAATCCTGATATTCGAAAATGACTCTGGTAATTTCGCGGTAAAAATTACTGATACCACATTCAATGTTCCGCATTGGTTTGTGCTTGGGGTAGGCTTTCTGAATGATCCGCATCGGGGCGGTTCCTCCGGCCAGAATACCATCATACTGTTCGGAGATCTGACGATACAGATCCACAACATGTTCATATGTATAATACACATAAACATCAATAATATCTGCGAGGTCAAGTTCCTTCAGCTATTTTTATAAAAAGATTCCAGATATGACGTTGATAGTAACGCTATTTTCATTTTTTAGGCCTTTCGCCTTCAGCGATTCCTGTGTTGTCAAGTTATATATTAAAGTGCCTGTGCAAATAGTTACAGTTCACCATAACCTCTTGATCCCCATAAAAATCCGAAACATATATCAGGATTATACCTCGTTTTCTCTGTATTATCAAATCAAACTTCCGCTGGATTTAGAGATTTCTATTCCATCTGATGATCCGGTTCGTCTGGTAAGTGCCTTTGTGGAGGAAATGGACCTTTCTGAACTGTATAAAACTTACGGCAGGATCAGAAAAAATCAGGCAACACCGCGTCAGATGCTGAAACTCGTTATCTATGCAGCAATGAATCGAATCTATTCAAGCCGGGATATCAGAAAAGCATGTAAACGAGATATCAACTTCAGGTATCTCCTGGAAGGAATGCCTGCTCCTGATCACGCAACAATCGCACGTTTTATATCCCTGCACTTTTCTGCCTGTGCAAAAGCTTTGCTTGCTCAAATGTCAGATTTGCTCTATCTTATTGGTGAGATTTCAGGGAAGACCATCTTTATTGACGGCACCAAGATCGAATCTGCAGCCAATAAATATACATTTGTATGGAAACGGGCTATCACGAAAAATCAGACTCGGTTATACACAAAACTGACCTCTTTTGTGGCAGAATGCGAAGAACTTTACGGAATCAGAACTGTATATCATGACCGGATATCTATCCATACATTAAAACGCTTAAAAAAGCAGTTGTGCCGTATCAAAGTACAGGATGGCATTGTGTTTGTACATGGAATCGGGCGGAGAAAAACGCAGCTGCAGAAATCCCTGGAACAACTGGATCAATACCTGGAAAACTAAAGGAATATACGAAAAACTGTATACTCTTGGAGACAGAAACAGTTATTCAAAAACGAACCCGGATGCAACTTTTATGAGAATGAAAGAAGACGCAATGCTGAATGGGCAATTAAAGCCTGCTTATAATATCCAACACGGAGTGGATTCTGAATATATCACATGGATCGATATCAGCCCACATCCAACCGATACACGTACTCTGATACCTTTTTTGAAAGATATGGAGAGTCACTTAGGATTTAAATATTCAGAAATCGTTGCAGATGCCGGATACGAAAGCGAAGAAAACTACCTTTTTATTGAAGGCAACGGACAGACTGCGTATATAAAGCCGCAGAACTATGAGATCTCGAAAACCCGAAAATACAAAAAAGCAATCGGCAGAAGAGAAAACATGGAGTATCATGCAGACAGTGACAGTTACATCTGCCGCAACGGAAGGGAACTGACAGTTACGAATGAACGCAGAAGTAAAACAGCCAGCGGATATGTCAGTGTAAAAACTTATTACAAGAGTTCAGACTGTACCGGCTGCCCTTACAAAATAGAATGTATCAAAGGGAACAACTGCAAAACGCCTATGGAAAAACGGAATAAAGTATTAATGGTCTCGAAGACGATGAGCCAGAAACGTGCAGAAGATTTGAAACGGATTACAAGTGAGTATGGAACAATGCTCCGGATGAATCGCAGTATTCAGGCAGAAGGTTCTTTTACTGATGTAAAAGAAGACATGAATTTTCGGAGATATCTGTACCGAGGAAAGGCAAATGCACTGGCAGAGAGCATCCTTTTGGCAATGGGACGAAATATAAATAAGCTTCATTGCAAGATTCAGACTGGAAGGACGGGAAGCCATCTTTTTTCATTAAAGACAGCATAGATTTTGATAATTAAAAATAAAACAATTTGAATAAGGCATGCCGAAAGGGATGGCTGGGAATGAACTGCATTTATAAAGAATGGCATCGAAACCGTAACTGATTCCGATGCCATTTGGACATAAAGCAGGGCTGCCGCCCAGCAAAAATATTTGCTAATGCGACAGCCTCATCTCACAGAATCTCCTATTTTACACGTTTTCCCTTAAAGATAATCCCCCGAACAGAAAGATCTTTCTGATCCAACAGTACTGCCGTTCCATCCTTTCCGGCATCAAGACTTCCGATCCGGTCTTCCATACCGATCGATACTGCCGGGTTGTAGGATGCCGCGCGGACCGCGTCATCAAGCGGAATTCCGAATGCCACCGCCCGGCGCAGGCAGCCCATCAGACTCGTGACCGAACCGGCCAGTGTTTCCGGATGGTCAAGGATCGTTGCCCGGTTTCCATGTACCTCGATCATCTGACCTCCAAACGGATATTTTCCATCCGGCATTCCCGTTGCCCGAAGGGAATCCGAAATCAGGATCATCCGGTCTGCCCCAAACAGACGAAATGTTCCGCGAATCACACTGCCATGGATATGAACTCCGTCACAGATAATCTCCGGTCTGACTCCCGGAGAATCGAATGCCGCCATAATGACTCCCGGCGCACGGTGATGGATCGGCGGCATACCGTTAAAAAGATGGGTCACATGATCCGCGCCCGCCTGAAATGCCGCTAACGCTGTATCATAATCCGCAGCTGTATGTCCGATCGACACATGGATCCCGGCCTCGACCGCGCGTTTTGTGAATTCCAAACCGTTTTCTTCTTCCGGGGCGAGCGTCACAAGTTTTACAAGACCATCCGCCTCTTTCTGAAGTCTTAAAAGCATATCCGCATCCGGTTTATGAAGGAAATCGCTGTTCTGCGCGCCTTTCTTCGCCTGGGAAAGGAACGGTCCCTCGAGATGAACACCCACCAGCTCTGCGCCCGCGGAGGAAGTTTTCTTATGATTCGCCGCGTTCCGGCATATTCCAGTCAGCTGTTCTTCCGCCAGCGTCATTCCCGCCGGACAGATATATGTTACTCCCTCTGACAATTCATAATCTGCCATTTTCTGAAGTCCATCCGCCGATGCGTCACTGAAATCTTCTCCAATACAGCCATGAAAATGAACGTCCAGAAGTCCCGGAATCACATAACATCCTGCCGCATCTATGATCTCTGGATCTTCGACCGGATCATCTGTGATCACTCCGTCCCGGATCCGCAGATCCCGGTCTTCAAAACCTTTTTCAAGGTCAAAAACAAGGCCATGTTTTATCTGCATATCTCCACCCCGGCTTCCCGTACCATAGAAAGTGCTTCCTCGTCTCCAACGATGACAACATCATTATGAAGCTGAAGGATCGATGCCGGACACTGCGGGGTGATCGGACCGCATACAGTGCGGTAAACCGCTTCTGCTTTGTTTGCACCTGACGCTACAAGAAGTACACGGCGGGCTGCCATAATACAGCCGATTCCCATTGTGATTGCTTTCTTCGGAACAGCCGCCTCGTTCTCGAAAAATCTTGCGTTTGCTTCGATCGTGTTCTGGGTAAGCTCTACCACATGAGTTTCCTTTCTAAAGCAGTCTCCTGGCTCATTAAATCCAATATGTCCGTTTCGTCCCAGTCCTAAAAGCTGCAGATCCGCATACCCGAGTGATCGGACAAGCTCATCATATCGTCTGCACTCTTGCTCAGGATCAGCAGCCATTCCGTCCGGTACATGCGTATGTTCAAACGGAATATCGATCTTGTCAAACAGATTCTCCTGCATAAAATAGCGGTAGCTCTGGTCATGGGTAGGCGGCAGACCGAGATATTCATCAAGATTTACGGTACGCACATCCTTAAAGCTGAAATCCCCTTTCTGGTTCCAGGCCGATAACTGACGGTATGTTCCGACCGGAGTCGATCCTGTCGCAAGTCCGAGTACACAATCCGGTTTCCGGATCACCTCCGCTGAGATCAGATTCGCGGCACGGCGGCTTAATGCATCATAATCCTTTTCCTGATAAATTTTCATCTTCCTTCTTCTCCTTTTTCATAAATTCCCTCATGCAAATAATACTTACGCTGTCTTTCTTTCCATTGTATCACAGGCAGATATTTTTGTCATTTCTTTTTAATTCTTTATATTTTTTGTTCTTTTAATTTATTATATATTATTTTCCGAACTATAATGTTTTTTGAAATAATTTTATTTCTCTTTTGACTTTTCTGTCCCCCTTGCTTATAATGAAATTAGTATTATTTCAGAAAATTTATGAAGGGAGATATACATGCAGAAAAATTCAAACTGCCATCTGATCGGTATCGATCTTGGCGGCACTTCAACGAAGCTTGGCCTGTTCGACTCGGATGGAACACTTCTTTTTTCATGGGCAATTTCCACAAGGATCGATGATAATGGCGGACATATTCTCGAAGATATTGCCTGCTCGATCCGCGAAACACTCGCCGGCCGGGGACTTTCTCTGGCAGATATCGCGGGAATCGGAATGGGGATCCCTGGTCTCGTTTTATCTGGCGGATACGTAGAAGTCTGTGCAAATCTTGGCTGGAAAGATACTAATCCGCAGGAAGATCTCAGCGCGCTTCTCGATTGCATTTCTGTTTTCTGTGAAAATGATGCGAATATCGCAGCTTTCGGCGAAATGTGGCAGGGCAGCGGAAAAGCATTCCGGGATATGGTTATGATCACTCTCGGAACAGGAATCGGCGGGGCCGTGATCCTCGACGGAAAGATTCGCGCCGGAAGAGAATGTCTCTGCGGCGAGCTCGGACATATCCATATTATCGAGGATGAAACGGAACCTTGTACCTGCGGCGGAGTCGGCTGTCTCCAACAGGCAGCATCCGCGCCTGGAATCATCCGTACCGCAAAACGTCTTCTTGCTGAGCCTGACGCTGTTTCCACATTAAAAGATAATCCTGAAATCACCGCAAAAGATGTGATCGACGCTGCAAAAGAGAATGATCCTGTCGCCTCCCAGGCCGTAGAACGCGCCTGCCGGTATCTCGGCTGGATCCTTTCCGGGGTAACCATGACCATCGAGCCGGAAGCTTATATGGTCGGCGGAGGTCTTTCTGCTGCCGGATCATTCCTGATCGATAAGATCCGCCATTACCATGATCTCTTTACACCGGTCGTCCGCAGAAAACCGGATTTTGTTATCGCCGCTCTCGGAAATAATGCCGGAATCTACGGTGCTGCAGGTCTTGCCCTGTCACACTGTAAAGAATAAACTATTAATATTTTTATCTATATTAAGGAGGAAAACGTATTATGAAACGAGTGCTGACCGCCTCACTGATGCACGAATCCAACTCTTTTAATCCGATCCTGACCGGCGCGAATGATTTCAATGTGATCCGCGGCGAAAAAATTTTCCAGAACATGAAGGCGAATGATCCTGCCAGCGGAGTGATCCAGACGCTCCTTGACCAGGGCTATGAAGTTGTTCCGACAATCTTCGCAAGCGCGGTTCCGAATGGTGAGGTCGACCGTAACTTTTACCTTGACCTCAAGGCAGAGATCATCCGACTCGCAAAAGAAGAACAGGCAAAAGCTCCGATCGATGCCGTTACACTTTCTCTCCACGGCTCCATGCGTGTCAGAGATTTCGGCGAGGCAGAGGGACCGCTTTTAGAGGAACTCCGTCAGGTATTCCCGAATATCCCTATCTTCTGCGCTCTTGATATGCATACGACCATGACAAAGAAAATGCAGGAAAACTGCGACGGTTTCGTCGGCTATAAATGTGCTCCGCACACCGACCGCTATGAAACAGGTGTACATGCGGCAAAAATGACGATCGCAGCCTTAGAAGATGGTTTTAAAGCAAAATCCGCATGGGTAAAGGTTCCGATCCTGATCGCCGGTGAACAGTCCTCTACGACCGTAGAACCGATGAAGGGGCTTGTTGAAATGACCCGAGAAGCGGAAAAGAAACCGGGTGTCATGGCAGCTTCCTACCTGATGGGATTCCCGTGGGCAGATAATACCGACAGCTCTGTTGCGGTCCATGTTGTTGCTGACAGCCAGGAGCTCGCTGACAGCGAAGCGATCCGTCTTGCCGACCTCATGTGGAGCAAAAAAAATGAATTCTGCTTCCAGACAGAAACTTACCATGAGGAAGAAGCGATCGACACTGCTATGAAGGCAGTTTTAGCCGGTGACCCGCTTCCGATTTACCTTTCCGACTCCGGAGACAACCCAACAGCCGGTTCTTCTTCCGACTGCACCGGTTTCTTAAAGAAACTCATGGATGACCCGCGTACCGATAAATTAAGAACTCCGGTCCTTTACGGCGGAATCTATGATCCGGAAGCCGCAAGAGCATGCGCGGGAAAAGTTGGGCAGGAGATCACACTGACCTTTGGTTCCAAATTTGACTCAAAGACAACTTCCCCGATCACAGCAACAGGTGTTGTAAAAGCTTATATCGAAGATTGGGATAAATTCCCGATGAAAACAGCACTTGCTCTCTTCTCTACCCACGGAGTCGATGTAGTGATTGCTGAAGCTCATGTCGGATACACCACACCGGATATCTTCAAAGACCTCGGACGTGACCCGAAAGACGCCGACATCGTTGTCTGCAAACTCGGATATCTGACCGCAGCGCAGTCTGCTGTTGCAAAGCGCAGTATTATGGCACTTTCCAAAGGAAGCACAAATGAAGATCTGAAGACTCTTCACTATGAGAAAGTTCCGCGTCCGATCTTCCCGTTAGAGGATGATTTCCTGTATGACGCGGCTGCAAATCTTATGAAATAACGATTGCTCAAACATATTCTGCTGCCGGTATCTTTCAATAGATACGGCACATAAAAAGGTGGAGATACAGGAACCAAAATTCCTGTTCTCCACCTTTTCATCTATGACAGAGCTTCAAAACGCTCTTCTTAATCATACAGATGACACGCTACAAAATGTCCCGGCTCCACTTCCTTCGTCTCCGGACGATTTTCCATGCAGACAGCTTTACACTGTTTACATCTCGTTGCGAACGGACATCCCTTCGGCAGCGAGATCGTACTCGGGATATCACCCTCAAGAATGATTCTATCCTGCTGATAACGCGGGTCCGGAATCGGCACTGCTGAAAGAAGTGCCTGTGTATATGGATGCAGCGGAGTCTTATAGAGTGCTTCTTTCGGCGCTGTCTCCACCACAAATCCAAGATACATGACCGCAATTCGGTCTGAGATCATCTCTACAACGGACAGGTCATGTGAAATAAACAAATATGTCAGATCGAACCGTTCCTGAAGATCATGAAGCAGGTTTAATACCTGCGCCTGGATCGACACGTCTAACGCGGAGATCGGCTCGTCGGCAATGATCAGTTTTGGGCGCACGGTAAGAGCTCTCGCGATACCGATACGCTGTTTCTGACCGCCGGAGAACTCGTGCGGGAAACGTTTCGCGTGTTTCGCGCTCAGTCCTACAATCTCCAGAAGCTCATGTACGATCTTCATACGTTCTTCTCTTGAAAGATCAGTATGAATAAGAAGCGGCTCTTCTACAAGGTCCTCCACGCGCATTCTCGGATTCAGGCTGCCCGCCGGATCCTGGAAGATCATCTGGATATCTTTCCTGAGCGGGCGCATCTGTGCCTGGGTGTAATGGCTGATCTCCTGTCCACAGAACCAGATCTCACCGGAATCCGGCGTGATCAGATGATCCAAAAGACGGCCTGTTGTACTCTTTCCGCAGCCGGACTCACCTACTACGGAGAATGTTTCGCCTTTATAAATATCAAAGCTTACGTTATTTACCGCATGTACAAATTTATCTGGTCTTCCTAAAAGGTTTTTGCCGACCGGGAATGCTTTGGATACCTGCTTTAATGAGACGATCTTTTCTCTTTCCGCCATCTACTTCTCCCCCTTTCCGGCATTTTCCGCAAGGAAGCATCTGGATCTCTGTCCCTCTCCTACTGGATAAAGATCCGGTTTTTCCTTCCGGCACCGCTCCGTCGCAAACGCGCATCTCGGCGCAAAACGACATCCCTCTGGTAAGGATGAAAGATCCGGAACACTTCCCGGAATACTCGGAAGTACTTTTACACCTGATCCAAGCTTCGGAACAGATGCGATCAGGCCTTTTGTATACGGATGTGCCGGCTGATAGAACAATACATCTACCGGTGCTTCCTCTACGATCTCGCCTGCGTACATAACGATAACTCTCGTACACATCTCCGCAACGACACCGAGATCATGGGTGATCAGAAGGATACTCATTCCTTCTTCTTTCTGGATCTTTTTCATAAGCTCCAGGATCTGTGCCTGGATCGTAACGTCCAGTGCAGTCGTCGGCTCGTCCGCGATCAGAAGCTGTGGATTACAGCTCATTGCCATCGCGATCATAACACGTTGGCTCATACCACCGGAAAGCTGATGCGGATAGTTTTTCAATACCCGCGGCGGATCCGGGATGCCTACCAGTTTTAACATTTCAGCCGCTCTTTCAAGAGCTTTTTCTTTGCTGTAATCTGTGTGGAGACGGATCTGCTCGATCAGCTGCTTATCGATACGCATCGCCGGATTCAGGCTGCTCATCGGCTCCTGGAAGATCATACTCATCTTTCCGCCGCGGACCTGCCGCATTTCCTTCTCTGACAGTTTCTGAAGATCTGTTCCCTCAAAGAGAACTTCTCCTTTTGTAACTTTTCCTGACGTAAAGTTTAAAAGACGCATAATCGAAAGGGAGGTCACACTTTTTCCGCAGCCGGACTCGCCTACGAGACCGACGATCTCCCCCTTATTAATATAAAAACTGATCTCATTGATTGCGGTAACACTCGATTTCTTGCTCTGGAAAAATTCCGTTCTCAGTTTATCAACGACCAGCAGTTTTTCCTCTGACATGACGTACTCCTTTCCCTCTCTGATCTTATTTATTTGATCTTGGGATCAAGTGTATCCCGCAGTCCGTCTCCGAACAGGTTGAATGCCAGTACGGTAACGAAGATCACGATACCCGGAATATAGACCATATGAGACGCAATTCCAATATAGTTTCTTCCCTGAGAGAGCATTGCTCCCCACTCCGGTTCTGTAACATTTGCACCAAATCCCAGGAAACTTAAGGATGCTGCTGCCATGATCGCGGAACCGATACGCATTGTGAAGTTTACGATCAGGGACTGGATCGTTCCCGGGAAAATATGAACAAACAGAAGACGGTTATCCTTACATCCCAGACTCTGCGCCACCTCAACGTAAACAGAGTTCTTTACCGTCAGTGTCGCGCTTCGCATGATACGCGCAAAACTCGGCACCGTGAATACCATAACGGCAATAAATACGTTGATGATTCCAGGTCCAAGAATCGCAACGATCGCGATCGCAAGAAGAATATCCGGGAAGCTGAACAGTACGTCCGCGCTTCGCATAACAAGCATTTCAATAATTCCGCCGTAATAACCGGCCAGGAGACCGAGAACGGTTCCGAGCGCCGCGCCCACAACTACAGAAGACAGGGCGACTCCCAGTGTCAGTCTTGTGCCGACCAGCATACGACTGAAAATATCCCGTCCATAATGATCTGTTCCAAACCAGTGCGCCGCACTCGGTCCGGAAAGCATGTTGCTGTAGTCATATGCTGTATAATCATATGGAGCGATTGATGGTCCAACGATCGCAACGACTACGAAAAAGAGAATGATCACAAGTCCAAGGACTGCTGTTTTTCTCTGCAGAAATTTTTTAATAAATGCGGCCGTGCGGCTGCTTTTATCGGCATGAATCGTATCATCTATGTAATGCGCCCCAAATGCCGCCTGATCCGCCTGCATTTTTTCCTCATTCTGAGCCATATCATTTCCTCCTTTTTATCAGTCGTAACGAATCTTCGGATTGATGACTCCGTAAAGCAGATCCACAACCAGATTAATAAATACATACTGAACAGCAAACAGCATCAGAAGTCCCTGAATGACCGGATAATCACGGAATGCAATAGAATCTACAAGAAGACGGCCCATTCCGGGAATAGAGAAAACTGTTTCTGTAAGAACGGAACCTGATAAGAGTCCACCGATCTGAAGTCCCAGGATCGTAACGACCTGGATCAGGGAGTTACGGAACGCGTGAAGAAACATAACGAGAGATTCCTTCTGGCCCTTTGCTCTTGCGGTTCTGACATAATCCTCACGGAGTGTCTCCAGCATGGAAGATCTGGAATATCTCGCAAGTACTGCCATGATGCTGCATCCCATCGTAAAGGACGGGAGCACCATTCCTTTCCAGGAATCCAGGCCGCCGGACGGAAGCCATCCAAGCTGTACAGAAAAGATCTGAATTCCCATAAGCCCCAGCCAGAAACCAGGCGCTGAAAGACCGCTAATGGCTAAGAACATACAGGCGTGATCCAACGCTTTTCCCCTCTTGATCGCCGAGATCACTCCAATAAAAATTCCCAGTGCCGGTGCCCACAGAATTCCCGCAAACACAAGTTTTAACGTTGTCTTCATACGGGTAAGAATAAGCTCTGTGACCGGTGTGCCGGATTTCATGCTTTGTCCCATATTTCCGTGGAACAATTTTCCCATATATTTTACATATTGAATTACCAGCGGTTTGTCCAGATCATATTCTTCCCGAATCGCCTGTACCTCTGATTCTTCTGCATCCAGCCCCGCAATCGTTCTTGCCGGGTCGCCCGGAATCAAGTGAATAAACATGAATACAAAGATGGAAATGACCAGCATCAGCGGAATCGTTTCCAAAATTCGTCTGATAAAATAACGGTTCATAGATTACCTCCGTCGTATTTCCTCCGGCATTGCCTCATAAGATTAAAGGGGCAGTAATTCATACTACCCCTTTTGACCGGCATAATAGTTATTTCAAGACTTAATGAACAAGCTCTATGTTTGTAACAAGGATTGTTCCGCCCGGTCTGTATTTAATCCCCTTTACATACTTCTTCTGTCCGATCAGTGAATTATCAACACCGAGGAAGATCCACGGGCACTCTTCCCACGCAATCGACTGAGCCTGTGCGTAAAGTTTTGTAATTTCATCGGTATCAGTTGTCTTAAGAGCATCATCAAGGCACTTGTTAAACTCAGCGTTGTTATAGAATGCAGTGTTATATCCAGACGGCGGATACTTATCGCCATGAAGAATATTTCTCATGGAACCATCTGCACTATAATCGCCGGAGGACCAGTTTACATACCACATCTGAACTTCTGTCTTATCTTCCGGTGCACTTGTCATATCAGCGATCGTTGTGGATTCCATCGGAACTACATTTACATCAATGTTGATCTGTGCGAGCTGCTGTTTTAAGAACTCTGCACCCTGCATCTCAATTGTTGTATTATCTACCCAGATATTGATCGGGAAACCATCGCTGTAACCAGCTTCGCTCATCAGGGATTTTGCTTTTTCTACATCTGCTGTATACGGAGTCTGCTCAGCATAATACGGAACAGAACTTGCAAATAACGATGTCGGAACTGATGCGTAACCCTGGAATACAACCTGTGTATATGCTTCGCTGTCGAATGCATAGTTCATTGCCTGACGAACTCTTACATCATCTAACGGTTTTCTTCCATCCGCTAATGTATAGTTCTTATTAAGAGTCGCATAACGGTATGTAAGACCGCCGAGATTTAAAACATCAAGGCTTGCATCATCTTTTAACTTATCTACCTGGATTGCCGGAAGCGGGGAAATAATATCCGCTTCACCTGTCTGGAGCATAGCAACACGGGCTCCATCCTCCGGAACTACACGCCATGTGAGTGTATCAACCTTCGGACCATCCTGCCAGTAGTTTTCGTTGCGAACCATCTTCGTATATCCGCCATCTACGCGCTCGGAAAGAATAAACGGACCAGTTCCAGCGGACTGTTTTGCAAGACCGTCTTTTCCAAGTTCTTTGATTGCCTTCGGGCTGACAATTCTAACCTGTGCAAGTTTATTTAAGAATGTGTTGTTCGGTTCTTTCAGATGGATCGTCACCTGATACTCACTGTCAACCGTAACACTGTCCCACATTGCTGTCTGGGATGCAAGACGAAGAGAGGAATCGCTCTTTGCGCGCTCATAGTTCGCTACGATAGATTCCGCATTGAACGGCTCACCGTCATGGAATTTGATACCCTCATTGAGAACAAATGTGTAATCCAGTCCGTCATCCGATACGGTCCAGCTCTTTGCAAGCAGCGGCTTAAGCTCAAGATTTTCATCAAACCACACTAATGTCTCATACATGGAGTTTGTGATCGTGTTGGAAACGCCGTTTCCGGAAACATGCGGATCCAGATGGGTCGCATCGGCCTGAAGCGCGATTACAAAGTCGTTGTCCGGGGACACCGCCGTGTTATCGCCGCCTGCTGTGGACGCTGCCTCTGTTGCGGCGGAAGTTTCACCGGCTGCTGTTGTTGCGGGTGTTTCAGTTTTTCCTCCGGAGCAGGCAGTAAGGCTTACTGCAAGCAATGCGGCAAGAATGATAGAAGCCTGTTTTTTCATAAAATCCTCCTTTTTCGTGTGATGTTCCCACGTTCCGGAACATCGTATTCTACTACTTACAAGGATACTCTGTTTTCAGAATTTTTTCAAGCAATTTTTGTTTTTATTGCTAATATTTTTACATTTTTTCCATCTGCTGGTTATATTCCAGTAATTTTAATGCAAGCTCTACGCTGCCAACATGGTAACCGCTGGTTCCGTAAATGCCCAGAAGTCCTGGCTTTAACAGCAGAAGAAGCGGGAGTTTTTCCGGATCCACATACATCCGGCGGGCTAACGGTTCTACGACAGAGTCGAAATCCGCGTACAGAATATGAATCCCCGGCAGACGGTCAAGAACTTTCTTCACAGTCTTATTTTCTGTTCCATGCTCATCACGGAAAATAAACCAGATATCTGCTCCGCATTTTTCCAGTTCCGGACTGCTCTCCAGGATCTCATTGAGAACATGCTCTGTCGGCTCTTCGCCCTCTGATAAGAATGCCGCGATATTCATTCCCTCGCCCATAACGGAAAGCACAGATACCGGAGTCTTTCCATCCTTCGTGACATCAAAATCTTCAAGCTGGTTTGATACAAGCATATCTTCTGTTTTTACAGACTCCAACTTCATTTCGATCTCTTTCTTCTCTCCGTTTTTTATACAGAAACGATATTCCATAGCAAGCTGGTTTCCGCTCGGAAGACGGTTCGAAGTAAGGATCCGGTAAGCTCCCGGGCGAACGGTCAAATCAAGTTTTCCGTCTTCAAAACGGATTCCCAAATAATTCAATGTTTCATAATGGCCATTCTGCAGTCTTCCGATCGTCCATGTACGGTTATAGCTCCACGGATCTCCTTCTTTTGCGAGCAGGCGGATCTCGGCACTCTCGTCCTCTCCCTCAACAACTTTTTCTGCCTCTGTAGAAATAAAATGACCATCTTTATAGTATTCCGCTTCCAGGTTTACCGGATTGATCCGCGCCGGAATTCCCAGTGCGCGACAGATTGCGACAAATGTGATCTTTTTATCCAGCGGATTGCAGATCTTAAGTTTTAAAGCTGCCTCCGGCGTCGTATAGATCGTGCTGTAATCAAGCTCTGGTACATAGCGGATCTCGTTCTGCACATAGGACCACGCCTCCATCGGATCCGCCGCGAAACGTTTTTTCTCCTCTTCGTTAAATGCATCAAGCACCGGTTTTCTCCATGCTTTCAGTTCCTCGAAGAATATTCTCGGGCACAGGATGTATTTGACATAAATATCATATTTTCCTGCTACCACCCATTTTTCTCTGTATTCGGACGCAGCTTCCAGATGAGCTTCCAGAATATCCGCGCTAGCATCCTTGGAATCTTTAAGTACCAGACTCTTTAACAGTTCCTTACGGTCCGGATTTCCATCCTTTTCCAGGAAATGGATCAGCTCATCAAAGTTACCGCCGGAAAAATGAAGGATCTCCTGCAGATCCGGATATTTTTCTGCCTTTTCTTTAAGATAATAACTGTTGATGCGCTCCTCACGAATCTTTCCGCACTCCCTGATACGTTTGCGGTTCTTTTCTTTCTGTTCACGAGTCAGTTTTCCTGGATTCATCGGGTAATCTGCCGGTGCTTCCACATAAAAAGCTTCCCAGTCGCTGCTTTCCCGTAAAAATTCCTTTTCCGGACGAAGTTCCAGTATGACCTCCCCCTGTTCACGGACATTCAGCTTTTTCTCGCAGTACCAGTCATCTTTTCTGGCAGCCAGACGGATCGTTCCAAGTCCAAGAATAATGGATGCTTTTCCCTCTTCATCCGTCGTAAGTGTTGCCGCGTCAAAAAGATCCGCACCATTTAAGATCTGTACTGCTACATTCGCTCCGGATACCGGTCTCTTTTCACCATCTAATACGTTCACCTGGAGATTTTTCGTCCGGGCATATGTATCTGTATGGTTGTAGTAGTAAAGAAGTTCCTGTTTGCCTAGACAGCCTTCTTTTCTCTCACTCATGAAATCAGAGAAGCTGCGGGAATGGACAAGAAGCGCTCTGGAGGAGGCGCTGGAGAACCAGCCCTTATCAAGAATCTCTTCCGGCTCACATGCACCGAGGAAGTGCCATTTTCCATCTACATAAACTTCCACCCAGGCATGGTTATCATCACAGTGTGCCCATCTCGGTGTATATACCTGGCGGGCCGGGATTCCAACACTCCTGAAGGCGGTTACCGCAAAAGTAGATTCTTCTCCGCAGCGTCCTTTTCCGGATTTATACAGTGTCACCGGCGATATGGTTCTCCTGTCAGATGCCTCGTAGGAGCCGTTTTCCGCACACCAGTAGTTGATCTCAAGCGCTGCTTCTTTCGCGCTCAGCCCGCGTATTCTGTCGATCAGCTGATCATAAAAGAACCTGCGGCAGTCAACGATATTTTCGGAATTAATCCGGTAATATAAAACATGGTTAATGAATATTTCTTCGGAAAGATCCCTGCACCAGTCCATTGTCGTATATACCATGAGTGAATGGCGGACATAGCCCAGGAAAACTTCAAATTCATATTCTCCGGCATCCCGGACCGGCATCGTTCCGTAAAGGAATTTCATCAGGATCTGCTCATCCGGAGTACAGCTTTTCATTTTTTCCTCAACGATACGGCCTGTCTCCCCAAGAATTCCCAGACGTTCCTCATATTGTGATTCCGCGTATTTTTTTAATTTTTCTGAAAACATACGTTATCCTTTCTTTTTTAATTTGTATTATTTTTGTGAACATGCAGAATTACTTAAATAATTTATTTAATTCCTGAACTGCCTTTACAATCTTCGTCTCATCCGTACGGAAGATCTCGTACTCGCCAATTCCCGGAATTCCCATATTTACTTCGTCATTCCGGTACTCCATTCCGCTTTCAATGATCTTCTTTCCGGACATATGGAAACTATCCGTTCCGGTCTCTTTCGCAAGCATGCCGATATTCTCCGGAGTAACTCCCCCACCCGCAAGAATATGGATTCTGCCTGCCGACTGCTCTGTGAGCTGCTTCAACAGCCCGATTCCGGCCATGCAGCTGTCCTTATGGCCGGACGTAAGGATCGTATCGACTCCGATCTCCACAGCCTGCTCCAGCGTCTCTTTCGGATTTCTGCATACGTCAAATGCGCGGTGAAGCGTCATGTGCATGCCGTCTGCCGCCTCCCTCAGCTTTTTTATCCGTTCCAGATCCAGTGTGCCATCCGCATTCAGACAACCAACAACTATGCCGTCCGCCCCAAGTTTCCGAAACATTGCCGTGTCTTCCAAAAGCATCGTAAATTCTGCCTCTGTATACAGAAAGTCTCCATATCGCGGGCGCAGTAATACATTTAACGGAATATCACAAGCTTTCCTCATCTGTTTAAACTGGCTGACCCCCGGTGTTGTACCTCCGATCACAAGGTTCGCGCAGACTTCGAGTCTCCTTGCACCTCCCCGGACCGCTGCGGCTGCAGATTCCACAGAATCTGTACACACCTCAAGCATAAACTCCCTCATCATTCTTTCCTCCCTGACAATCTTGTCAATTTTATGCTATTGTCTGTTTCAATCCACTCAGTTTTGAAATCTGATTTCTTTTATTATAATTGTTTTTCAGAATAAAAGCGATAACTATCTTTTATTTTAATACGATTTTTATTTTTTCTACCTATAGTTCCAATAATCCATTTAAAATTCTACATCCTACCAGCATCACGAAGAGATGCGGAAAAAAAAACAGCAATTGATCCGGAACATACAGGGGTATTGGGCGAAACAAAAGAAACCGCGGCTAAAAGGCGCAGCAGATGCATTTGGAATATCGTCAGTGACAGCAAAGAGGTATCTGTCCATGACGCAGGAAGACATTTCCCGTCTGGATCATCCCAATCATTATAAAAAGCGGGAATCACCGATGAATGCGTGGCTAAATGTCATTTATAAGATGATGGCTGATGGTTGTAGCAATGAACTGATTTATTTTTATATAAAGCGTCAAAAAGCATTTCACGAATCTGAGCGCAACCTTGCAGACTATATTTATCTTATCGGGAAAAATAATTTTCCAGACAGAACCCCGTTCAACGCAAAAACGGTTATGGAATGGGTGTTACCATCTGAAGTGATAATAATCACCAGGACAGATTTGCTCAAATATATCCTGACCTGTAATCCTAAAACGAAACGTGACCCCAATATTGAAAAATATATTGATCAGATAAAAAGCCAATATCCTGTTGTAGAAAAAGTTGAAACTATGTTCAAAGAATTTCATGCATTATTAATGGGGAAAGACGAAACAAAACTGGATGAATATTTGGGAAAGTATGGTGCGAGTGAGATAGAATTTTTTTGCAATGGAATAAAAAGGGATATCACTCCGGTCAAGAATGCGATATCCCTTTCTGTAAGCTCTGGATTTGTTGAAGGAAACAACAACAAATTCAAAGTTCTCAAACGTATTGTATATGGTAGAAGCGGATTAGTCAATCTGGAGAAAAAATGTAAATTGGCTTTCCTTCCTAAGAATCAGGATTTTTCACTTTCTGCCTTGTTGTAAAACAAGCTGGTATCGAATTGATACCAGCTAATATTTTATACGCTATACCCAAAATTCAGAAAGAACCACACTAAGGCAAAAACTTACACACTTTATTTTTTTTCTTACAGGCTATTTCTGTTGGAGCCATAATGTAAAGTATTTCCGTGTCACCGAAAACGGCACAGGACCGAGATCGAGAAGAAACTTATGGAATTCCTTCGCGGAAAATCGGTTCCCCAGCTTTTTTTCTGCTTCCTCCCGCATCTCCATGATCTCCACATATCCGCCGGCGTACTCCAGATAATTTGTGGGATTGTCGATCAGGGTCTGCCAGAGTTCTTCCACCAGTGCATCATCCGCGTCAAAGCAGGTGCGGACAAAGGCGGCAGCCCGGTCTTTTGACCAGCCGTCATAATTGATCCCGATATCTAAAAGTGAGTGAAAACAGAGAGAAAAGGACCGCATGGCGGCCTGATAAGCGCTGTTTTCTTCAGAAAGACCATTATCATAGAAGTAGGACAGCTGTTCTACATAAGTTGCCCATCCTTCATTTGCCCCGGAACAGGTGAGCAGGGCCGCCAGAGGATTGTGTGTGTGTTCCCGGAAATAGACGGTCTGGTAGAGATGACCGGGAAAGCCCTCATGGGCAAGTGTTGGATATAGTTCGTCATCTGCACCGGTGCTGCCGTTGTTGATATAGATCACATTCCGGGTGGGATCGTCAAGGGGTGCAGTGAGATAAAACGCCGGACTTAACGTAGATTCCAGCTGCGCGGGAACGTACCGGATCTCATATTTTTTTGAGGATTCGGAAAGAACCGGGAAATCTCCGGACATCTGTGTCTGCAGATCAGCCAGGATCGCAGGTGGATCTGTAAGGCGGAAGGAGAGATCAGGACCTGTCTTTTTCGAAAGAGAAGAAATCGTTTCCAGATCTTTCTGCATCCGGTTAGACAGAGCTGCCTTTAATTCTTCTATATTATAAGAAAGGCCGGGACCGGATCGTAGAAGATATTCATAATACCATCTGCCATTCCGGAATCCGCAGAGCCCACCTTCATTGATACCGCGTCCCTTTAATTCGGAGAGCCCATCGATTAGATGGCGGTAAGCGGGAAGAAACGAGTTCTTTATGACCTCAAGATGGCGGGAGCGGAAATTATTTTTCTGCTGTTCCGACAGGGAAATATCTGTGGAAAGAGAATTTAACCGTGTCTCAAAGGTTTCCGTGAGAAAATTGTTCACGGGATCTATGAGATAACTCTGACAGGATTCCAGGATCCGTTCGATCGAGGCATCAGATGGTCCGAGTCCGGCAGCCGCCTTCTGCTCTTCAAAGCAGAGGATATCCCCATAATAGGAATCAAGCTGGGAAAGCAGAGTGAGATAATCTTCCACATCCTGAAGCGAGTGAAAGGAATACTCCGCCAGCAGGATCGGAAGCTGTGCTTGGATCCCGATGGTGGGAGCGAGAGGCTGATCATAAAGTTCTAAACCTTCCGCCATCAGACCGGTCTCAATTCTCTCGGAAAGGGAGTCATAGAGGATCTGCTGGTCATCGGACAGCATATGGGGATCAAACTCGGAGAGCTTTTCTTTCAGGTCATGAATCTCATGGCTGTTTTTTATGAGCTCCGACAGACGGTATGTACCGAGAGTAGCATCCTCAGCATCAATTCCATAATTTTCCGGGTGCAGAAGCGTATAGTGAAGATCCAGAGTGCCGGAAGACTCCATTTCTTTCCGAAACAGTTCCGTGCAGAAGGCGTCGAAATCTGCCTGAAGCTTTCGCTCCTCTTCGGAATGACCGGATCGGGTAGAAGAAAGAACGTCAGAAGAATAAAATTCCCCGGTTTCCGGGGAAAGGGACCGGGAGATCCGGTCATTCTGGCAGGCAGTAATGAAAACGGTCAAAACTAAAGCGGCAATAGCAAGGCGGAATGTTTTAAAAGCCATAGATCTTCGGACCTCCGAAAAATATTGGCTGACCAGTCGCGGAAGAAACAGCCATTTGGTTCAATATATGCTTTGCCGGTAAAAACAGAACTTTATAAGGATAAAAAAATAACTGCCCGGTGGAGGTGCCGGGGCTTATTGTTATGCTTGTGATTTGTCCAGAAAATCATGGATGATTTTCAAATAAAACGCTTTACGCCCAAACATGGACGTATGGGTCGCCCCCTTGATCAAAACTAACTGCGCCCGGGGAATCAGCCGGGCCATAAGGCGGGAGTGGGAGACCTTCACCAGATCTCTCGTTCCGGCGATCAGGAGAACTGGCGCCTGGACATTTTCAAGCTGCTCCCGGGACATCATGGGAGAATTGCAGAGCAGGGAAGCGAGCTGCTGATGACGGAAAAGACATGAAAGGATGCAGGAAGCGGCAGGATTTTTTTTGCAGATTCCCCGGAACAGACTTGTCGCCGCTTTCAGACAGAAGTATTTCCCCACACAGAAAGCCCGGACAGGAAGAATCAGCCCATCCGGTGCGACATTTCCGCTGATGGCAATCACGGCACGAGTCCGATCAGGAAACAGGGATGCGAATTCCAGGGCGATATTTGCTCCATCGCTGAATCCAAAAAGAATACAGGACGGGATATGAAGGATATCCAGAAGCGCTGCCGCGTCCCTCGCCATATCTGTGGTAGTGAACTCTGATTCCGCGTATTCCGGCTTGATCCGTGAGCGCCCGTGGGCGCGGCTGTCCATGAGAATGACACGGTATTTCATGGACAGCTTTTTTTCGTAATAATCAAAGATCAGGTGCGTCTCCGCGTTTCCGTGCAGCATTAAGATGGGAGTGCCGCGCCCGCTTTCCCTATAATAGATCCACACCTGAGACGTATCCGCCATTCCCTGACGGCAGATCATTTTTTCCATTTGTGCAGCTCTCCTTTTAGAAACGTCAGAATGTAACCGCGGATCCCGTGGGGATTCTGGATCTCGACAGCAGCGTAGAGCATGCTTGGCGTCGGATATTTCGGAAGATATGCGTAATAGGACGGAACCCATTCGGTGGGACTGTACTTTTCTTTCGCGCGGTAAAGATCCCGGAATCCATAGCAGGCATTTAAGTGGTCATAGATAAACTGCAGAAGACGTTCCATCGGATTTTTGCTCTCGGCACTTAATCCTGCCAGAGGGGCAACACCGAGGCTGCCGTAGCCGATGCCTTCTTCCTTAAATACCTGAAATGCCTCGTATATGATCGTCTCCATGACTCCGCTGGGCGCGTCTTTCCCGTGTCTCGTCACATCTGCCATGTAGCCGTTTTTTCCAAGAAATGGAACAAAGACGATAAAGGCAACCATTTTTCCATCAGAATTTAATGCGTAGAAATAACGCTTATCCATCGGATCCTCAAGTCCTACGGTACCCATGGTGAACTGGAGCATGCCGCTCTTCTTGCCATCCAGCCATTCATCGGTGATCCGGTCGAATTCCCGGTCAAGAGCCGGATCGCGTTTCTCAAGGACCTTGTATTCATGGACGGTGACACCGGCTTTCGTGGCATGGTTGATGTTCATTCGCATTTTCGCGCCCTTTTTGCCGCTGATCTCGTAATCGGCGAGTTTAAAACGCGCCTCCTCACCGCTCTTTACGAGACCAAAACCCTGTTTTTCATATTCCCTGAGATAATAGTCCGTCAGCCCGAGAAAAAAAATGTTGTGGGCGCTGTTCTGGCAGAATTCCTTAAATTCCGCGAGAAGAGCCGGAAAATCTTCATCCCTGCACACAGGATCACCGTTTACAACAATGGTATCTCCGACGGTTCCATAAGGAAGCACTCCATCGACAGAATGACCGAAATACAGACATTTGTCATCCTCCAGCGCGAGATAGGAGCATGGATTCTGACTGTAAAGGTTTAAAAGTGTTCTGGCATGCTGGATTTCCTGGGATCCGTGGGCCTGTTTCTGAATCCACGGGCGCACGGCACAGAGAATAGCGGCGAGAATACAGCCCCAGCTGAACCAGAACAGGACGAACTCCGTTCCATGGCGGTCAGCCATAGACGCGGGAAGACTTCCCATGCCGAAGATCATACTGATTCCCTGAGTGAAGCTGTCGGCAAAGGAGATAGAAGCACCGTCCGCGGTTCCGAGCCGCATATAGTGCCAGGTGATCCCTACATTTATGAGGACACCGATGATGGCAAAAAGTGCCAGAAGCAGTGTTTGTCGGCGGTTTCCGCGTCCGGCCGGGCAGCAGAAATCTTTCCGCGTGATGAAAAACAGGATAAATAAGAAAAGGTCGAGAATCATGATCCCGTTGTGCAGCGGATGTCCCATTCCGATGAGTCCGCGCAGAAAATTGAGGACAAAGATCCCCACGGCGATTGTCCATGCGTTCCGTTTTCTCTTCCATAACTGCAGGGACAATACGAAAAGAACAATGGAAAAGGCACGCTGAACCATGCGCCCCATCTCAAAGGATCCCTGCATGGCCTTCGAGATCCTGGAAAACGGGAAAAAGGTTAAAAGGAACAGGAAAAAGGAAAAGACGGCGAGCAGAAGGATCGTGATATTTTCGACCCGGATACGGAGCTGTCTTGCGCGTTCCTGATTGTTAAGTAATGTATGATTCATAAGCTCATTCCTCCAGAGTTAAGAGACGCCGCAGATTTGCAGGATACCGATGCAAAGATCTGTGAAAAAGTTTTTTGGTAACCACAGTGTAGTCTTTTGCGGATAAAAAATCAATAAAAATATTAGAGTTCATTTATGCGATGGTTTGGATGAAGATGCATGGCTGAACTGCAACATAAAACGCCGGAAAAACAAACGATACCTTGACAAATTTATTCGAACAGGATAGACTAAAGGCATCATATGGAAAAAGCTTGGAAGGGAAGAGTATGCCGAAAGGAAGCTTTCAGAGACCCCGGTTGGTGAGAAAGGGGAGCAAAGAGGCGGCAGAAGATGGTCCCGGAGCTGTGCAGGTGAAAGCGGAAACCGTGTTAGCCTGTGCCGGAAGCACCCGTTAGCGTGTCAGGCTGTTTTTGACAGCCGGTGAGGGCGATGACCGTGAGGCACCGCCGAATTTAAAGTGGTAACACGAGGAGACTCGTCTTTAATAATTAAAGACGGGCTTTTTTTATTTGACAGGAAACTCCGAAGGAACGTCCTGTTAAACAAAAACGCACACTTGCGCGAGGAGGCAGGTTGTCGCAAGAGACTGCGCGAGAGCTCTGAACGTGCCAAAGCACATTCTTTTTTATGTCATTGTGCAATAAAAACGACCGGCAGGAGACAAGCCGTAAAAAGAGATAAAAAACAGGAGGAATCAATCCATGTGTACAAACTGTAAGAAACCATACTACATTTCCACAGCGATCGCCTATACATCCGGCAAACCGCATATCGGAAACACTTACGAGATCGTATTGGCAGACGCGATCGCACGCTACAAGAGAGAACAGGGCTATGACGTTTACTTCCAGACAGGAACCGACGAGCACGGTCAGAAGATCGAGTTAAAGGCTGCGGACGCAGGCGTAACTCCGAAGGAGTTCGTTGACAACGTAGCAGGACAGATCAAGGAGATCTGGGACCTCATGAACACTTCCTATGATAAATTCATCCGTACCACAGATGATTACCATGAGAAACAGGTCCAGAAGATCTTCAAGAAATTATATGATCAGGGCGATATCTACAAAGGACATTATGAGGGACTTTACTGCACACCGTGTGAGTCTTTCTGGACTCCGTCCCAGGTCGTAGACGGAAAATGCCCGGACTGCGGACGTCCGGTACAGCCGGCAAAGGAAGAGGCATATTTCTTCCGTATGAGTAAATATGCTCCGAAGCTCATCGAATATATCAACGAGCATCCGGAGTTTATTCAGCCGGTATCCAGAAAGAACGAGATGATGAACAACTTCCTGCTTCCGGGACTTCAGGATCTTTGCGTATCCAGAACCTCCTTCAAGTGGGGAATTCCGGTCACTTTTGATCCGAAGCACGTTACCTATGTATGGCTTGACGCGCTGACCAACTATATCACGGGAATCGGATATGACTGTGACGGAAACAGCGACGAGAAGTTTAAGAAATACTGGCCGGCAGACCTTCACCTGATCGGTAAAGATATTATCCGCTTCCATACCATTTACTGGCCGATCTTCTTAATGGCTCTCGGTCTTCCGCTTCCGAAGCAGGTATTCGGACATCCGTGGCTGTTACAGGGCGATGGCAAGATGAGTAAGTCCAAAGGAAACGTCCTCTATGCAGATACGCTCGTTGACTTCTTCGGTGTAGATGCAGTCCGCTACTTCGTACTTCATGAGATGCCGTTTGAGAACGATGGCGTGATCTCCTGGGATCTTATGGTTGAGCGCATGAACTCTGATCTTGCCAACATCCTTGGAAACCTTGTAAACCGTACCGTTTCCATGACAAATAAATATTTTGGCGGAATTGTCGAGAACAAGGGCGCTGCAGAGCCGGTGGATGAAGAGTTAAAGGCAACCGTTCTTGAGACGGTCAAGAAAGTAGACGAGAAGATGAACAAGCTCCGCGTTGCAGACGCGATCACAGAGATCTTCAATATCTTCCGCCGCAGCAACAAATATATCGATGAGACAACTCCGTGGACACTCGCAAAGGACGAGGCAAAGAAGGACCGTCTTGCAACCGTTCTTTACAATCTCACAGAGGCGATCACCATCGGTGCGTCCCTGTTATTCTCCTTCATGCCGGAAACTTCTGAGAAGATCCTCGCTCAGTTAAACACAGAGAAGAGATCGCTGGAGAACATGAATACCTTCGGTCTGTACCCGAACGGAAACAAGGTTACAGAGAAGCCGGAGATCCTGTTTGCCCGTATGGACATCAAGGACGTTATGGAGAAGGTTGAGGCCATGAAGGCAGCAGCCGCAGCAGAGAAACAGGAAGAGAAGAAGGAAGAAGAGAAGCCGGGCATGGACGTTGAGAAGAAGCCGGAGATCACATATGATGATTTCGCAAAGCTTCAGTTCCAGATCGGTGAGATCGTGAAGTGTGAAGAGGTTCCGAAGTCCAAAAAATTACTTTGCTCCCAGGTTAAGATCGGTTCTGAGACAAGACAGATCTTAAGCGGAATCAAGGCATGGTATAAACCGGAAGATATGGTCGGCAGAAAAGTTATGGTCGTTACGAACTTAAAACCGGCGAAGCTCGCAGGCATGTTATCGGAAGGCATGATCCTCTGCGCGGAGGATGATGAGGGCAACCTTGCATTAATGACACCGGCAAAGGATATCAAGTCCGGTTCTGAGGTCTGCTAAGTGAAAGTGCGCTTTTGCTTTTCGGCGGAACAGATAAAAAACATTGCCCTGGTCAGCATGGTCATCGACCATGCGGCCGTTGGGCTTATTGAACAGTCAGAACTGGCTTCGGGCGTTGCCTGGAGTCTCTGTGGGACAGCCATGCGCCTTGTGGGGCGTGTGGCTTTTCCTCTCTTTGCGTTTATGATCGCGGAGGGTGCGGCGCATACGAGAGACCGGAGATGGTATGCGCTGAGGCTGCTTCTGCTGGCAGTTATTTCGGAGATCCCCTTTGATCTTGTGGCGGGGGGAACATGGCTTTTTCCGGCGGATCAGAATACGGTGTTCACATTACTTCTGGGACTTCTGGCAGTCTGGGCTGGAGATCTGATCT
This sequence comes from Clostridium sp. AM25-23AC, assembly GCF_003435125.1. NCBI lineage: Bacteria > Bacillati > Bacillota > Clostridia > Eubacteriales > Clostridiaceae > Clostridium > Clostridium sp. AM25-23AC. Next base: position 88,874 of record NZ_QWGI01000007.1, read on the forward strand.
GTGGGACCGGATCTGGAGTGTCATACGGAAACAGGAAAAAAACAGGAGATGGCGGCAGGAAGGCAGTAGGCCAGAGGAGATTTCCGTTGGAATATGAGCGGTATATCCGGGTTCTGGCGGCGGTTCCTTTCGGACTGGCAGCCTATTATCTGAAGACAGATTATGGTTTTATGGGCGTACTGCTGATCGTTATATTGTATACATTGCGCACAGAACCACAGCTTCGCACGGCTGTCTGCGCTGTATTTTTATTTTGCATGTATATGGATTTCTATGGCGCTGCGGCTTGCGTTGCAATTTTCCTGATAAACCGTTACAATGGAGAAAAAGGCGGTGGGAACGGAAGGATTTTCTATCTGTTTTATCCGCTGCATCTGCTGGTGATCCGGGGAATCAAGATGGCTGTGGGACTGTAGAAAATGAGATGGTGCAAAAAAGTCTTACGGATGCCGGCTCCGGATGAAAAAGAAAACGACATATGACTTGAGGACAGAAAGAATGGACTATATTTTTGACACACATGCCCATTACGACGATGAGGCATTTGACGCGGACCGGGAGGAAGTGCTCACGGGATTAAAAGAACAGGGAGTCGGAACCGTTGTGAATGTCGGAGCGAGCATCGCGTCAACAAAGACAACGCTGGCACTGGCCGAGGCGCATCCCTTCATGTATGCGGCGGTGGGCGTGCATCCGAACGAGACGGCGGAGCTTACGGTTGCGGACATGAAATGGCTGGAATCTCTGGCAGAAAACCCGAAGGTTGTGGCGATCGGTGAGATCGGTCTTGACTATTACTGGGACGAGCCGGAACGGGAGATCCAGAAACACTGGTTTTCGGCGCAGCTTGAGGTCGCAAAGAAGACGGGACTCCCAGTGATCATCCACAGCCGTGACGCGGCGAAGGACACGTTAGATATTATGAAGGTGGAACACAACGGTGCCACCGGCGGCGTGATCCACTGCTTCTCCTATGGAGTGGAGATGGCGAGAGAATACCTGAATATGGGATATTATATCGGGATCGGCGGAGTGCTGACCTTTAAAAACGCGAAAAAACTGATCGAAGTGGCAGAATATGCGCCGCTCGACCGGATCGTTCTGGAAACGGACTGTCCGTATCTGGCCCCGGTGCCAAACCGGGGAAAACGAAATTTCTCCGGAAATCTTCCGTATGTAGTGGAAAAGCTGGCGGAGATCAAGGGCGTTTCCGCGGAAGAGATCATCCGGGAGACGGCGAAGAACGCTAGAGCGCTGTATCGGATCACAGAGCAGGAGTTTCGGGATGATCAGACCGATCGGACTGCGATATCGGAATAGTATCAAATTTTGTATACAAGATGCATCTCATGTAACAAGTGAAAACACGCTTCGCGAGTTTCCCCTTGTTATCGCGACAGTCGCCAAGGTCTCGCGCAAGCGCGGACTTTGGCTCGTTGTTCGCGTAAATAAAAGCACCTGCGCAAAAGCGCAGTCAAAAATAGAAAGAGAGAAATAAATGGCGAATCTGGGAAACCCAAAGAATACCATAGAAATCATACAGAAGTATGAATTCATGTTTCAGAAAAAGTTCGGTCAGAACTTTTTGATCGATACCCATGTACTGGAGAAGATCATCTCCGCAGCTGGAATCACAAAGAATGACTGCGTCCTTGAGATCGGCCCGGGAATCGGAACCATGACCCAGTACCTTGCGGAGAACGCCGGACATGTTGTAGCTGTTGAGATCGACCGGAACCTGATCCCCATCTTAAAGGAGACACTGGCGGATTACGACAACGTGACCGTCATCAACGAGGATATCTTAAGAGTCGATATCAAGGCACTGGCCGAGGAATACAACGGCGGAAAGCCGATCAAGGTCGTTGCGAACCTGCCGTATTATATCACGACCCCAATCATCATGGGGCTCTTTGAGAGCGGAGTGCCGATCGACAATATTACCGTCATGGTCCAGAAGGAAGTTGCGGACCGCATGAAGGAAGGACCGGGGTCCAAGGATTACGGCGCTCTGTCCCTGGCTGTCCAGTATTACGCGGAGCCGGAGATCGTAGCGAACGTACCGCCGAACTGCTTTATCCCGCGCCCGAATGTGGGATCAGCGGTGATCCGGCTTACAAGACATAAGGAGATGCCGGTGGAGGTGAAGGATCCTGCCTTGATGTTTAAGATCATCCGCGCGTCCTTCAATCAGAGAAGAAAGACGCTGCAGAACGGTCTCGGAAATGCGCCTGAACTTCCGTATACAAAGGAACAGATCGCGGCAGCGATCGCAGAGATGGGACTCACTCCGACGATCCGCGGCGAGGCGTTAAGCCTTGCACAGTTTGCGCAGTTGTCGGATATTCTTGGAGAGATGAAATAAGAAGCATGCGGATATCTGGTCATGCGGGAAAATGAGTCTGTCCGCAGCATGGACTTTGTATACAAGCCAGAGCGCTATGGTGAAGCAGAAGAATAGAATAAAGGACGGGAGGAAGCATTATGGGATTTACAGAACTGTCACACGCGTTTATCGCGGCAAAATATTATGTTTACCTGAAGGAAATCTTCGGTGACCGCGGCGAGGCGGCATTTTTGCATGCTACCCGATATTACGGCGAACAGCGTGGACGTCGGATGGCACAGCGGGCGATCCGGGACGGAAAACCTCTGACTTATGAGACATACTGCCAGTACGGTGAGTGGGTCAACACGGAAGAGGTGAAAGCACAAGGACTCGGAAACCAGTCCGAGACGACAAGCTTAAGCCCGGACTTTCAGATCCACATCCATGTCTGTCCGTGGCACACCCAGTTTAAGAATATGGGACTCCCGGAAGCGGGGCTTCTCTATTGTAAGGACCTGGATGCGTCCATTTCCCGAGGCTTCAACCCGGAGATTCGCTATGAGGTCTCCCAGACACTCCATGACCATGATTATTGTATACAGACGATCCGGAACGCCGGTTTGACGCCGGAGTCCAATATGGCAAAAAATCCGGCAGGCCTCAGATCTTTCGAGTACCACTGCGCTCACTCCTACTGGGCATACCGGGAAGTTTGTGAAGCAATCTTCGGGGAAGAGGGGACACGGATCGCTGAAAGAGTCCTTGATGATTTTGCCGCAGAGTATGGAAAAAAGATGGCAGACACGCTGGCAGGATATGCAAGGACGAATTTTAACATCGCAGACTAAGAAATCAGCAGCTTTGCAAAAAGAGCTGCTGAAATATTGCTGTTAGAAAGAAGAACAAGGTATATCGAAATACATTTTGAAGAATATTGAGGAGCAACACTTATGAAACAGATCAACATGCTGGAATCCCCGGTCCGCCAGGTATTTTTCAGTTACCTGGTGCCGTCCATCAGCGCGACGCTCGTGACATCTATTTATATTCTGGCTGACACGATGATGATCGGACGCGGAGTCGGTGGTTCCGGTATTGCGGCGATGAATATTTTACTGCCGCTCTACAACACATATTTCGGGATCGGAATGATGTGCGGAGTCGGCGGCAGCGTTCTCTTTGGGTTTTCCAGAGGACGCGGCGATGAAAAACGCGCCAGAAGTTATTTTACGGCGGCACTCTGTGTGGTGCTTGCTCTGTCAGCAGTCTTTCTGATATTGGGAAGAATCTTTTTCAACCCTCTGATTACTTTTATGGGAAATACCCCGCTCTTAAATGAATACACCGTGCCTTACGGAACTGTGCTCACAACAGCGGCTCCCATGTTTGCCCTGTCTTCATTCCTTCAGGCATTCGTCCGAAATGACGGTGCGCCGAAGCTTGCCATGGCGGGCGTGATCAGCGGAGGCGTCACCAATGTGATCCTGGATTATGTATATATTTTTATCATGAAATGGGGAATGGGAGGTGCGGCGCTGGCGACAGCCACCGGAACGACACTCACGGTGCTGATCCTCGCAAGCCATTTTTTCTCGAAAGATAACCACTTGAAGCTGGAATTTAGCGATGTGTGGAGACGGGTGCCGGAGGTGCTCGGAAATGGGCTCGCAAGCTTTATTCTGGAGATCTCCAACGGCTTCGTGATGTTGCTGTTTAACCGCCAGCTCCTCGCTTACGTGGGAGAGATGGGAATCACGGTCTATGGAATCATCACAAACACCGCGCTTGTGGCATCGTCCATTTCCAACGGTATCGCTCAGGCAGTACAGCCGTTGCTTTCCGCGAACTTTGGCGCGGGAAACTTGAAGAGAGTCGGCGAGGCGAGAAAACTGGGAGTCCGGACCGGATTTGCCGCAGGCTTCATATTCACTGCGATCGGCATGCTGATCCCGGTACAGTTGTCCTATCTGTTCCTGGACCCGACACTGGAGATCCTCACAATGGCGGTCCCGGCGATCCGGCTGTATTTCCTCTGCTTCTTAGTCAGCGAGTGGAACATCATCAGCGGAATGTATTTCCAGTCTACTGTAAGACCGCGGTTTTCTTTAACGATCACACTGCTCCGCGGAGTGATCTTAAACAGCGTGTTCGTGTTCCTTCTCCCGGCACTCTTTGGTGTAGACGGAATCTGGCTTACGGTGACTGTATCAGAGTTCATCACGGCGGGCGTTGCGTTTGTGCTTATGAAAAGGGAAAAACATTAATATATTAAAAAATATGTAAACAACGGACTCAGGGATCTTTGAGAAAAAGGATTTCGGATTCCGTTGTTTCTTTTTTCATTACCGTGTTCCCAGAAGAACCTTCCGGTGGCAGGTTTTGCAGGTGTATCTGGAAGAAACAGGAGACAAATTCGTTAAACTTATTTCAATTGACACTATAACGGCCTATTGGTAAAATGGAGATAGCGACATTAAATAAAGAAAGAAGAGGAGAACAATATGACGATCAGAATCGGAATTATGGGTTATGGAAATCTTGGACGCGGCGTTGAGTGCGCCATCAAACAGAATCCGGATATGGAGCTTGCGGCAGTATTTACAAGAAGAGATCCGAAAAATGTAAGGATCCTGACCGAAGACGCAAAGGTTTACCATGCGGACGAAGCGAAACATATGACAGATAAGATCGATGTCCTGATCCTTTGCGGCGGAAGTGCGACAGATCTTCCGGTGCAGACACCGGAGTATGCGAAATATTTCACCGTAGTGGACAGCTTTGACACACACGCGAGAATTCCGGAGCATTTTGCAGCTGTCGATGCAGCGGCAAAGGAAGCAGGAAATGTAGCAGTGATCTCCGCAGGCTGGGATCCGGGTATGTTCTCCTTAAATCGTGTATACGCAAATGCAATTCTCCCGGATGGTAAAGACTATACATTCTGGGGCAAAGGTGTAAGCCAGGGACATTCCGACGCGATCCGCCGCATTGATGGCGTGAAGGACGCAAGACAGTATACAGTCCCGGTTGAGAGTGTACTGGAGAGAATCAGAAATGGCGAGACTCCGGAGCTCACAACGAGAGAGAAACACACAAGAGAGTGCTATGTTGTTGCTGAAGAGGGTGCTGATCTTGCACGCATCGAAAAAGAGATCGTAACGATGCCGAACTACTTCTCCGACTATGACACAACGGTTCATTTCATCAGCGAGGAAGAGATGAAGCGTGACCACTCCACACTCCCGCACGGCGGTTTCGTGATCAGAAACGGAAAGACCGGATGGAATCAGGAGAATACACATGTGATTGAGTATCGTCTGAAACTGGATTCCAACCCGGAGTTCACTTCCTCCGTGATCGTTTGCTGTGCCCGCGCCGCATTCCGCATGAAACAGGAGGGAATGAGCGGATGCAAGACCATTCTTGACATTCCGCCGGCATACCTTTCCGCAAAGAGCGGCGAGGAACTCAGAAAGAATCTCCTGTAATCATAAAAAGAACCTTTAAAGGCGGCGAAAGAGCCGGCCTTTGATCAATCATATCTCCGCCCTGTGTCCGCAGCCGACAGATACAGGGCGGAAGTATCAGTTGCCATGCATTCAGAAAAGACTGCAAACGGGATCCATGCATGGCGGATTTTGTAGAGGGTGAAGATATGACACTTAAGAAGAATCATCCGGCAGGCTACAACGGGATCACGGACGGTGTGATCTGGCAGCAGCTTCTGCTCTTTTTCTTTCCGATCCTGTTCGGGACATTTTTCCAGCAGCTTTACAACACGGCAGATGCCATGATCGTTGGAAAATTCGTTGGAAAAGAAGCACTTTCCGCGGTAGGGGGTACGACAGGAACGTTGATCAACCTGTTAGTTGGTTTCTTCGTCGGAATGTCCTCCGGCGCGGCCGTTGTCGTATCCCAGTTCTATGGGGCAAAGGAAGACCAGCAGGTGCAGAAATCGGTCCACACATCGTTCTGTCTGGCGCTGGCCGGCGGTGTGGCACTCTTAGTGATCGGTGAGATCTTCACTCCGGCTGCAATCCGGGCTATGGGTGCTCCCGAAGAGATCCTTGGATATTCTGTGACATATCTCAGGATCTATTTTCTGGGTATCATAGGAAATCTGGTCTATAACATGGGTGCTGCGATCCTACGAGCTGTGGGAGATTCGAAGAGACCGCTCTATTTCCTTGTGGCGAGCTGCCTGACCAATATTGCTCTGGATCTCCTGTTTGTAGTCTGTTTTCATATGGAAGTTGCCGGGGCGGCGCTTGCGACGATCATGTCCCAGCTTTTATCGGCAGTACTCGTTATGATAACGCTGATCCGGACAAAAGAATCTTACCGTTTTATCCCGAAGGAACTCCGTGTGGAGCCGGTATTATTAAAGAGGATCATAAAGATCGGTCTTCCGGCGGGACTCCAGTCCATGATGTACTCGATCTCCAATATCCTGATTCAGGCAAACATCAATGGATACGGAACGAATACGATCGCGTCCTGGGCGGTTTACGGAAAGATCGACGGTATTTTCTGGATGACTATGGATGCCATGGGAATCTCCGTGACGACCTTTGCGGGTCAGAACTTCGGTGCGGGCAAGATCAGACGTTTAAAGAAGGGAACCTACGTGGGACTTCTCATGTCGACGATCATCACGGCGGCACTCGGTCTGTTTATGTTTACGGCGGGACCGGTTCTGATCAGTCTCTTTACGAACGATGTGGATGTTATGGCTGAGAGCATGAACATCCTTTGTTTCCTGGTACCGTTCTGGTTCTGCTATATCTGCGTCAACGTATATCCGTGTACTCTGCGCGGTGTGGGCGATGCCCTGATCCCGATGCTGATCATCTGTGTCGGTACATGTATCCTGCGTGTGATCTGGGTATTCGGCGCAGGCGCAGTCCATCCGGGACTGTACACGACGCTGACGAGCTATCCGTTAAGCTGGAGTATCACTTCGCTGGCATTCCTGGTATATTATTACCGGTTCAGTGCGATGAGAAAGTTAAATAAACTGATTGAAGAATAAGCATAACTGTTCGGCAGGTCTGTGAACTTATTGCGCTGGTCTGCTGAACAATTATAATAAGTGTAACTGGAATATGGATGTTGAATTTGAATTTAAAGAGAAAAATGGGGGCGCTTGTGTGACAAAGCTTTTGGCACCAGGCGCCGTCTGCGTGGTTCCGGAAAGTCTGGGCGGACTCCCGGTGACAGAGCTGGCGGACAAGGTATTTTCGGGGAGTGTGGTGGAGAAAGTCTATCTACCTCGGACACTCACCCGGATTGGAAGATATGAATTTTATAGATGTGAGGAACTTCGGGAGATTCATTTTTACGGGGAGCTCCGGGAAGTCGGCGGCGGTGTGTTCACGGGCTGCCGGAATATCAGGAGTCTGACCGTGCATATGGGGATGGATGAAGAGTCGGCACTCAGGGATTTTGTGACGGAGATCAATGAGAGAGTCACAGTGCATGTGTTTATGCAGGGCGGACAAAATCGAATGCAGGACGAGAGAGATACGGACTCTGAACGAACAGCGCTGGATTCAAGTGCTTTTGAGGAAGAGAACGGGGAGACAGAGACTGCGCGTGTGATCTTCCCGGAATACTACGACGAGGCGGTGGAAAATACGCCCGCCAGGATCACGGTATCCAATATCCACGGTGCGGGGCAGAAGTACCGCTACTGTTTTGAGGGACGAAAATTCCGATTTGACAGGTATGATAAAATGTTTGTGTATGAAAAAGCAGAGGAATCGGTTCTCATGGCATCGAAGATCGCGGTGACCCGGCTGCAGTATCCGAAAGGACTGTGGGAGAGCGCGAAAAAGGAATATGAAAAGTTTCTTATGGAGAATCTTTATGAAGTACTTCTCGGCAGCCTTGAGGACCCGGAGACCATAAAATGGATTGCGGGACAGTATTTAACACCGGAAAAGAATCCGCTGACGGCGGATAAGATGTCGGGGCTGATCACGGAGATCTCGAAAAAGCATCTGCCGGAGCTTTTGGGGATGTTTATGGAGATCCAGAGGAAGAAGTTTGGCGTAAAGAAGAAAAAGTTTGATTTTGATTTGTGAGGAGGTCAGAAATCGTCATGAGAGAAGATGCGGCATGGTCGCCGATCCTGAGAGAGCAGGGCGCGCTGGAAGAACTGGCGGCGATCGGCGTTGAGATCATACGGAACGCGAGGAATGAGCTGTATCTTTCCATGCGGTTTCTCGACGTGGCCTTAAATGGTCTGTTACCGGTGGCGGACAACAGCATCAAGGGAATCGGAACGGACGGAACCTTATTATCATTTGAGACAGGATACATCTGCGGCTGGTACCGGAGAAATCCTGTTTATGTAAACCGCATGATCCTGCACGAGACTTTCCACTGTCTCTTTGTCCACCCATGGTCGAGAAAAAAGCGGACAGAGGAATACTGGAATCTGGCATGCGATATCGCTGTGGAATCCCTGATCGATGGAATCCACAAGCCGTGCGTCCATCTGCCGATGTCACCGGTGCGGGTGGAATTTTATGGACGTCTGAGGAAAAAGATCAAGGTACTGAACGCGGAGAGCATCTATCACACTATGCAGGAGATGGAGCTTTCGGAGATCGAATATGAGCGGCTCTGCCGGGAATTTTGCCGGGACGATCATTCCAGATGGGAGAAAGAGGACGAGAAAAAGTCCCCGAATCCCAACCGGAACCGAAAAAACGATTGGGATGACAAGCGGGAGAAGATGCAGGCGGAGATGGAGGCGTTTTCCAACGAGGCGGCGGATGACTCCAGGGAGCTGATGGACCAGCTGGCGGTGGAAAACCGGGAGCGGTACGATTACCGGAAATTTTTGCGGAAATTTTCGGTGCTGAAGGAGACGGTTCAGATCGATCCGGATGCGTTCGACTATGTATTCTACAATTATGGCATGCAGTTATACGGAAATATGCCGTTGATCGAGCCCCTTGAGACGAAGGAAGTCCGGCGGATCGAGGATTTTGTGGTCGTTATCGACACTTCGATGTCATGTTCCGGGGAGCTGGTGAAGAAATTCCTGGAAGAGACCTACGGGGTGCTGGCTCAGTCGGAGAGCTTCTTTAAGAAGGTCAATATCCACATTTTGCAGTGCGACGATAAAGTACGGCAGGATGTGAAGATCGAGAGCGAGGAGGACCTTCGGAATTATATGGACCACATGGAGCTCCATGGCATGGGCGGGACTGATTTCCGCCCGGCATTCCTGCATGTGGACCAGATGATCAAGGCGGGAAAGTTCAGCAGGCTGCGGGGACTTCTCTATTTTACGGACGGATATGGGACATTTCCGGTGAAAATGCCGCCCTACGACACGGCCTTCGTGTTTATGCGGGATAATTATACTGACGCGGACGTTCCGCCCTGGGCGATGAAGGTGATTCTGGACCCGGAGTCGATGGAGGACGTGGGGAAAATATTAGATGGAAAATAGTAACTGTTCAGTAGGTCTGCGCATTTACTGCGCTGACCGTAAGAAAACTTAGAATGGAAGGCAAAAATCCTATCGGCATAGCCGATTTGGAATGGATTTTTGCGCGTAACTGTGGGGGTACTGAACAGTTACGGAAAGTAAAAGGTTTGACAGGCTGGTTCACGGACTGTAAAAATTATACCGGAGTAAAAAGATATGAACATCAAGCGTGCAAAACAGGAAATTAAAAATACGATACAGGTGTATCTGACGAAGAACGCACACGGGGAATACGAGATCCCGTCCATGCGGCAGCGCCCGGTGCTGCTCATCGGTCCGCCAGGAATCGGAAAGACCCAGATCATGGAGCAGGTGGCGCGGGAGTGCGGGATCGGTCTCGTCTCCTACACGATCACACACCATACGAGACAGAGTGCCATCGGTCTCCCGTTTATCTCGGAGAAGACTTACAGTGGGAAGAATGTCCATGTGACGGAATATACCATGAGTGAGATCGTCGCGGCGATCTACAATAAGATCGAGGACACAGGACTCTCCGAGGGACTTCTCTTCATTGATGAGATCAACTGCGTTTCCGAGACATTGGCCCCGGCCATGCTGCAGTTTTTGCAGTATAAGACTTTCGGAAATCATAAGATCCCGGATGGCTGGATCATCGTGGCGGCAGGAAACCCGCCGGAATACAATAAATCCGTGCGGGAATTCGATATTGCGACCCTGGACCGCATCAAAAAGATTGATGTGGAGGCAGATTTTGAGGTCTGGAAGGAATACGCGAAACAGGCGGATATCCATCCGGCGATCCTGTCGTTCCTCACCGCAAAGCCGCAGTATTTTTACCAGGTGGAGACCACCGTGGACGGAAAAGTGTTCGCGACACCTCGTGGATGGGAAGACCTCTCCGGATTTTTGAAGGTCTGCGAGAAGGTGGGGCTTACCTGCGACCGGGAGGTTGTGGTACAGTATATCGAGCACCCGCGGATCGCGAAAGATTTTGCGAACTATCTGGAATTATATAAGAAGTATCAGGCGAGATACCAGATCGACGAGATCCTGGAAGGAAAGCGGGACGAGCACCTGATGGAACAGGCGGCGAAAGCGCCGTTTGATGAGAAGCTTTCGATCATCAGCCTGATTTTAGCGAAGCTCGATGTGGAGTTCAAGGCTTATGCGCAGAAAGAGGATTATCTGGAAGTGCTGTTTGGAGAGCTGAAAGCATTCAAGAGAAGCTTGGAAGGTAAAGCGGAGGCAGGAGAAATGATAGAGACAGTGCCGCAGACTCCAATCGCCATCTTTTCCCAGCAGATCGAGGCATTCACTGCGGTATCCGAGCAGAAACAGAAAGCTGGACTCCTCACGAGGTCGGAAAAGTATCGCTGTGCCGATATCACAGCGGCCATGAACCGGTATCTACAGACTGTGAAAGCAGAACTGTTATCTGATGGCGGTGAGATATTCGATCGGTTCCGGGAGATGTTTGGCGAAGAACGGACAGAACTGGAAAATCTGTGTGCCCATGCCGGACAGGCGCTGGAGTACGCCTTTGATTTCATGGAAGGAACGTTCGGCAGCAGCCAGGAGATGGTGGTATTTATCACAGAATTGAATTCCAGTGCCTCGGCAGTGCGGTTCTTACAGGAGAATGAGTGCGAACGGTATTATGAATACAATAAAAATCTATTGTTTGATGAAAAACGGGCAGATATTTTGAGCCGGTTGGACAGATTGGGAGCATTCTTTTAAAGAAATGTGGAGCTGAAAAATCCTTAAAGACAGGATTTGCAAAATAAGTATATAAAATAGGGTTGTGCTTACGGAATCATGTGAGCATGTGTTAAAGAGAAATTGGAAAGGAAAATTATCATATGGAATACGAAGGAACCGTATACCGCCCGCCGAGCGAGGCGAGAAGTTTAATTATCCAGGTGACTGTGGGCTGTGCCCATAACCGGTGCACGTTCTGCAATATGTACCGGACGAAAAAATTCCGTGTGCGGACAAAAGAAGAGATCATGAAAGATCTGGACGAATGCCGCGATTACTACGGACCGTATGTCAGCCGCGTATTCTTTGCAGACGGTGATGCACTGGTGGTAAAGACAGAACTTCTTTTAGAGCTTTTAGCCTACGTCCACAAAAATTTCCCGTATGTGGAACGAATCACCTCCTATGGGACTGCAAAGGATGTTCTGGCAAAGTCTGAGGAAGATTTAAAAGCCTTAGCGGCAGCAGGACTCGAGATGGTCTATATCGGAGCGGAATCCGGCGATGACCGCGTTCTGGAGCATATCCATAAGGATGTGACGGCTGCCCAGATCGCGGCGGCGGGACAGAAATTGAAGCGCTGCGGCATCAAGATCTCTGTGACGCTGATCTCCGGCCTCGGCGGAAGAAAAGGGATCCGGGAACATGCCATCAAGTCCGCGGAGCTGATCAATCAGATGAATCCGGAGTATGCCTCCTTCCTGACGCTGCGCCTCTATGAGGGGACCCAGATGAATGAGGAAGTAAAACGCGGGGAGATGGAGCTTATCACCCCGGACGAGATCGTGGAGGAAATGGAGCTGTTTTTAACGCACATCGATTCTCCCGGAACGATCTTCCGGACAAACCACGCGTCCAACTATGTAGTGCTTGCGGGAAATTTTAACGAAGATATTCCGAAAATGCTGGCACAATTGGAGGACGCAAAAAAAAGACAGCGTTACCGCCTTGAAGAGTGGCGCAGACATATTTAAGTAAGAAGAACAGAGAAAACAGTCCCGCAGGCTTTCTGGACGCTTAAAACGGCAGAAAAACAGCTTGCGGGACATGCCTTTTCAGGGACTTTCCGGGACGATCCCGGAGGGGACTCTTCTTGTGGATTGTATTCAAAAAACAACAAGATATAGTTTTGAATCATGAATTTTTCACCATATATATGGTTTTGGTATATCATATTTATATAGCAGTACTCCTTGCAATCCTGGAACAATACAGTTATAATAGAATCGTTCTCGCGTGAGTGACTAAAAATAACACGGCGGGAATACGACATGACCGCCTTAAGAGACTCGTGGCGGCAGGTCCGACAGATCAATCATAAAATATCTAAATCAGATAAAATTTCTGTATAATTCTGAAAAAACAAACTGTATATACAACCAAGAAAACTATCAGCAACTGAAATGTACATGCCTGAGGCCGGCCGGTAAATGCGCGGACCTGTAGGTCAGCTGTGTTTTTTGACAGAATAGACAGAAGAGAAAAACAGGCAACGGCAGTTGTGCGTAAAACGGACAATTCTGCCAACACAATGAAATGAAACGGGGAATCAGGGATGAAGATCATCAAAAGAAACGGAGCGGAGGAAAGTTTTGACACGCTCAAGATCGTAAATGCGGTCCAGAAGGCGTGCAATGCCACAGAAAATGCCTATCTGGCACCGGAACAGCTTACGGATATCGCGGATTATGTAGAGTATAAGTGCAATAAGCTGGGACGTGCTGTGTCTGTAGAGGAGATTCAGGATATGGTCGAGAACCAGTTGATGGCTATCGGAGCTTTTGCGATTGCGAAAAATTATGTGCGCTACCGCTATGACCGCTCTCTGGTGCGGAGAGCAAACACGACGGACAACCGGATACTGTCCCTGATCGAGTGCAACAACGAAGAGGTTATGCAGGAGAACTCTAACAAGAACCCGACCGTCAACAGTGTGCAGCGTGACTATATGGCTGGAGAGGTCAGCAAGGATCTCACGAGAAGACTTCTTCTTCCGGAAGATATTGTTGAGGCGGATAAGCAGGGAATCATCCACTTCCACGACTCCGACTATTTTGCACAGCATATGCACAACTGCGACCTTGTAAACCTGGAGGATATGCTGCAGAACGGCACTGTAATCAGCGAGACCCTGATCGAGCGCCCGCACAGCTTTTCCACAGCCTGCAACATCGCGACCCAGATCATCGCTCAGGTTGCCAGCAACCAGTACGGCGGACAGAGCATCAGCCTTGCGCATCTCGCTCCGTTCGTCCAGGTATCGAGGGTGAAGATCCGTCAGGAAGTGATCGGCGAGATGAAGGATCTTGGAATTGCTGTGACAGAGGATCAGATCGATAAGCTCACGGAGGAGCGTCTCCGCAGAGAGATCACGAAGGGAATCCAGACGATCCAGTATCAGGTTGTAACACTCCTCACCACAAACGGACAGGCACCATTCGTTACCGTTTACATGTACCTCGACGAGGCAAAGAACCCGCAGGAGAAAAAAGACCTTGCGATGATCATCGAGGAGACCTTAAAACAGAGATATCTCGGCGTTAAAAATGAAGCCGGCGTATGGATCACACCGGCATTCCCGAAGCTGATCTATGTTCTCGATGAGGACAATATCACTCCGGATGCGCCGTATTACTATTTAACAGAGCTTGCGGCAAAATGTACCGCAAAGCGCATGGTTCCGGACTACATCTCCGCGAAGAAGATGCGGGAATTAAAGGGCGATGTGTATACATGCATGGGCTGCCGTTCCTTCCTGACCCCGGACCGTTCCTATGTAAAAGGAAACCTTGCGAATGCAGGAAACTACCGGGAAGGCGAGCGCAAGTATTATGGCCGCTTCAATCAGGGCGTTGTGACGGTAAACCTTGTTGATATCGGACTCAGCGCAAGAAAAGACATGAACAGGTTCTGGGAGATCTTTGATGAGAGAATGGAACTCTGCCACCGCGCAATGCGCTGCCGCCACGAGAGATTAAAAGGAACCTTATCCGACGCGGCTCCGATCCTCTGGCAGTATGGCGCGCTTGCCCGCTTAAAGAAAGGTGAGACCATCGACAAGCTCCTCTATGACGGATATTCCACACTTTCCCTTGGCTATGCAGGCCTCTGGGAGTGTGTATACAGCTTAATCGAGAAGAAACTGACTGAGCCGGAAGGAAAGAAACTCGGTCTTGAGATCATGCAGAAGTTAAATGACTACTGCGCGAAGTGGAAAGAGGCGGAAAATATCGATTACAGCATCTACGGAACCCCGCTGGAGTCCACAACCTACTCTTTTGCGAAGAGTCTCCAGAGACGCTTCGGCATCGTAAAAGGCGTAACCGACAGAAACTACATCACAAACAGCTACCATGTACATGTAACGGAACCGATCGACGCCTTCAGTAAGTTAAAATTAGAGTCTGAATTTCAGGCACTGTCCCCGGGCGGAGCGATCAGCTACGTGGAAGTTCCGAACATGCAGGATAATATCCCGGCTGTTCTTCAGGTCATCCGCTACATCTATGACAATATCATGTACGCGGAGTTAAATACGAAGAGCGATTACTGTCAGGTATGCGGTTACGACGGCGAGATCAGGATCATCGAGGATGACGGAAAGCTCGTATGGGAATGCCCACACTGCGGAAACCGTGACCAGAGCAAGCTCAACGTCGCGAGACGTACCTGCGGATACATCGGAACACAGTTCTGGAATCAGGGCAGAACGCAGGAAATTAAGGAAAGGGTACTGCACCTGTAATGAATTACGGAGAGATCAAAACATGTGATATTGCAAACGGTGAGGGAGTCCGCGTGTCCCTCTTTGTGTCCGGCTGTACACATCACTGTAAAAATTGCTTTAATGATGTGGCGTGGGATTTCGGATACGGAAAGCCGTTTACGGAAGAGACGGAAGAAATGTTATTAAAGGCGCTGGAGCCGGATTTTGTGGATGGATTATCGCTTCTCGGTGGAGAACCCTTTGAGCCGGAGAACCAGCGGGTACTTCTTCCGTTCTTAAAGAAAGTGCGCGAGAGATTCCCAAAGAAAAATATCTGGTGCTATACCGGTTATCTTTTCGATAAAGAGCTTCTCGGTGAGAGCCGGGCGAGATGTGAGTGTACGGATGAGATGTTAAGCCTGATCGATGTCCTCGTGGACGGCGAGTTTGTTCAGGAACTTTACAGCGTGGCACTGGCATTCCGCGGTTCGGAGAACCAGAGGATTATCGATGTGAAAAAGTCTCTGGAAACAGGGGAGATCGTCTGGCATGATCTGGTGAGCCGGGGAATCTCGATGAAGTTTAATTAGAATATAAAGCTATATATAGAAAAGATCCGGCAGTTGGGTTGTTTTACGGGAATTTTTGATTCTGTAAGACAACTTGATTGTCGGATCTTTTTGATGTAATAGGAAATTCCGAAGAATTCCCTGTCACACAAAAGGCACTAACGTGCCAATGATGCGCACTTGCGCGAAGATGTAGATTGTCGCAAGCGACTGCGCGAATGTGCCAGGGTGCAAATTCCGGTCGACCTGGGGAATATGCAGCCAAGGCACCTCTTTTTTATAAAATCTGTAGTGCAGGTAAGGACATCATGTGAAGAACGAGATCTGGATATGGCACCTGGATAGGATTAGAATGCTTAGAACTGCCGCTGCTCTTGACTTTTTAAGAATAGTCCTGTATACTAATATAGTTCTAAATAGAACAGTTCACTTTTGAACCAGAGGTGATACACATGAAATTTGTTGATTTTATGGCGGACAGCCGGGATTTCTATACGGGGCTCATTGATCCGGTCTGCAAAAAATACGGGCTGACCCAGATGGAATTCAATATTCTGCTGTTTCTCGCCAACAATCCGGAGTGCGACACCGCCGCCCGGATTATCAAGAAGCGGGCTTTTACAAAGTCCCATGTTTCCATGTCTGTCCGCTCATTAGAAGAGCGCGGACTGCTCACAGGGGAATATTATGGGACGGACCGGAGGACGATCCATCTGAAACTTACAGACGCTGCTGCGCCGATGGTCTCTGATGGAAAAAACGTCCAGAAACGGGCTGCTGAGATCATCTGCCGCGGATTCTCCCCGGAAGAGCACCGGATGCTGTTCGAACTTATGAACCGGATCAATTCAAACATTTCAGATTACAGGAAAGAAGGAAAACTGCATGAACAACAGTAAAGAATTTCTTGGGACAGAGCCGATCGGAAAGCTTCTTTTCAAGCTTGCCGTTCCATCTGTCATTGCACAGATCGTCAACATGCTGTACAACATCGTTGACCGGATCTACATTGGACATATCCCGGGAAGCGGAAGTCTCGCCCTGACCGGTGTCGGCGTCTGCCTGCCGATCATTATGGTGGTCTCCGCCTTCGCGGCCCTCGTCGGCTCCGGCGGTGCGCCGAGAGCGTCGATCTTTATGGGAAAAGATGACATGGACTCTGCGGAGAAGATTCTCAGCGGCTGTTTTACGGTTCAGATCATCATTTCTGCGATCCTGACAGCAGTCTTACTGTTGTTTGGCCGCTCTATGCTCTTGACTTTTGGAGCCAGTGAAAACACCATCGACTATGCCGTTGATTACATGAGTATTTACGCTGTCGGAACGATCTTTGTCCAGATGACGTTAGGCATGAACATGTTCATCACGGCCCAGGGATTTTCAAAGACCAGTATGCTGACGGTTACCATCGGAGCTGTCTGCAACATCATTTTGGACCCGATCTTTATCTTCGGGTTTGGCATGGGCGTAAAGGGTGCGGCTCTCGCGACGATCATCTCTCAGGCGGTATCCTGCGGATGGGTTCTCGCGTTCCTGACCGGAAAGAAGACCTTCTTACGGATCAAAAAGGAGTATTTAAAGCCGGTTCCATCTATCGTTTTTCCGTGTCTTGCGCTGGGACTTTCCACATTTGTGATGCAGTCCAGTGAGAGTGTTATCTCGGTATGCTTTAACTCTTCCCTGTTAAAGTACGGCGGAGATCTGGCAGTCGGTGCCATGACGATCCTTACAAGTACGATGCAGTTTGCAATGCTGCCGCTTCAGGGAATCGGACAGGGCGCACAGCCGATCATGAGCTATAACTACGGAGCGAGAAATATCGACCGTATGAAGAAGACATTCAAGCTCCATCTCGTGATCTCCCTGATCTATTCCACGTTGTTCTGGCTCTTTGTCCAGCTTTTCCCGGCAACCTTCGCGGGAATCTTCAGCTCCGATCCAGAACTCGTTTCCTTCACTGCAGGCGCTCTGCGGATCTACTGCGGTGCGATGTTCCTCTTTGGAATCCAGCTCGCCTGCCAGATGACCTTCGTTGCCATCGGATATGCGGTATGCTCGATCATCGTGGCAGTTGTGCGTAAATTTGTGCTTCTGCTTCCGTTAATCTTCATTGTTCCGATGTTCGTCAGCAATAAAACGCTGGGCGTCTACATGGCAGAGCCGATCGCGGATGCGATCGCAGTGACATTCACGGCGATTTTGTTTTCAATTCAATTTAAAAAGGCACTTAAAAAATTAGATAAGGCATAATAATCTTATACGCATATAGAAAAATCCGATGATCAGGATAACTGCACCAGTAAAATCGTACAGTATCCGATTATCGGATTTTTATTTCAATGGAAACAGTTTGATTCAAGACTTTGCTTGTCTAGAAAATATACTGAGTAAAAGGTTTTAAAGAGCTTCCTTTCTTTTTCCATCACATTTTAATAATATATTTTTAACTGCCTGTTGCAATGAATGTACCAGAACCATATAATCTAAACCGCGTAAACGCTCAACAGG
This sequence comes from Clostridium sp. AM25-23AC, assembly GCF_003435125.1. Classification (NCBI taxonomy): domain Bacteria; kingdom Bacillati; phylum Bacillota; class Clostridia; order Eubacteriales; family Clostridiaceae; genus Clostridium; species Clostridium sp. AM25-23AC. The sequence continues at coordinate 107,218 of NZ_QWGI01000007.1, forward strand.
TCCGGAGTAGGTTAGTGTATAAATATGATCCGGCATAGGAAGTGGAACTGCTACGGCAGCGACTCCCTCATCTACCTCCCCTTCGGAGATACAATATCCCCGCTGCCGGATTTCTTTTACTTGATTACGCAGCTTTTCTTCCAGACCAGGATAATTTTGAATTAGACGTTCAACCAATTCATCTGATTGTGCAGCCAGCAAAGTCTTACCGGTTGCACCACAATCTAAAGGTACAATATAACCGTTTTCACTTGAAATTCCCAAATTATGATGTCCTTTTACAAGATCCACGCAAATGCCCGTATCTCCGCGCAAAGAGGAAAGCACGACGGTTTCATTGTGTAAATCACACAAGCGGCGCATTTCTTCACTGATTAGCTGGCGTGTGGTATAGTGCACAGACACGGCAGATGCAATCATTAAAATACCGCTGCCCAACCGGTATTGTCCATTGGTGCTGGATTGCTCGATCCAGCCTACAGACTGCAGTGTGCGCAAAATACGGTATACTGTTGTTTTATGCAGACCAATCGCGCGGCTGATCTCAGTTAGGCTTAAATATTCCCGGCGCTGGGAAGCATAGTAATCTAGAATTTTTGTGGCATGAAGTACCGAATTTACCATAGGTGTGGAGGATTCAATAAAATTCGTATCGCCCATAAAGATTACTCCTTTTCTGTGTCCATTTTCTGAGTGGGGTGGCACTTTGCGGTCAGCGCAGTAAAGGCGCGGACTTATTAGACAACTACTAATGTAGTTTCATTATAGTAAACTGCCTGAAAAAAGTCAATCTGATATGTACTAGAATAGAAACAAACTGTTTCACGTGAGTGTCTGTATTTCAAAATAGACAACAAAACCTTGACTTATTTCTTAGATAGCATATAATGATATCAGAAAGACACAAAAACAAAACGCGTTTCAAAATTGTGACTAATAGGAGGTTTATTATGAATGCTTTTACTGTACAAGATGCACCGTTAAATATGGCACCTACTGGTATTGCGACTTTTGCTAAAGTACCGATCTGCTATGATATTCATCACGCTAATGCAGATATCGCTATTTTGGGCGCGCCATTTGATCTGGCGATTCAGGGAAAAACAGGATGTCGCCTTGGACCGCGTGGAATCCGCAATGCATCTACCCGCTTCCGCATGAAAAAGGGCGGCAACTATGATCCTGAGCGTAATAAGAGTTATCTGGATACCGATCTGTGGCGCGTGGTAGATTGTGGTGACTGTGATTATGTTCCGGGTGATTTAACTGCTACGAATAAAAATTTGGAAGAAGCAGTTCGCATTCTGGCAAAGCAGGGGGTTATGCCTATCGTTTTAGGTGGTGACTGTTCAGTCGGTCATCAAGCTGTAAAAGGATTAGATTGTTATTCCCAACTGGACATCATCCATTTTGATTCCCATCTGGATTGGACAAAACCGCTGAATGGTCAGCCATATTTCAATGGTTCACCTATGCGAAATAATTCCACACTGCCATATGTGGAAAAAATGATTCATCTGGGCATTCGCGGTATAGGAAGCAGTGGACCTGCTGATTTTGAGGAAGCACGTGCAAATGGCGATAAAATATATTCTGTTAAGGATTATCGTCGTGTTGGAATTGAAGAAATTTTAAAGAATTTGGAAGCTGGCCGTAATACGTTTATCCATTTTGATATTGATGCTATGGACTATCCGTTATCGAAAGGTACAGGATCTCCTATGCTGGGTGGATTTACATACGATGAAGCAACTGAGATGTTGGAAGCGATTGCGAACCACTGCAATGTAGTTGGTATGGCTATGACAGAAGTTGCTCCACAGTATGATGATGAAGGTGACACTACCTGTTACACAGCGGCTCGCCTGACTTGTGATCTGATGGGGTTTGCAACGAAAGCACGTGAAAAATAAAAAACTTGTCTGCTTTACAAAAAAAGGAGGATGCGCACATGTCGTTTGAGGTCATTGATTCCCTTTTTACCATCAAGGCTGATGGTATTATGACAGTTGCCATGGCTGCTGTGATATTGCTTATCGGTTTCTTTATCAAGAGCAAGGTTAAATTTTTGGAAAAATATTGTATTCCAGCACCTGTTGTTGGCGGATTCCTGTTTATGTTTGTCACTTTTATTGGTCATGTGACGGGAACATTTGCATTTTCGTTTGACAGTATGTATCAGTCGCCATTTATGCTTGCTTTCTTTACAACAGTTGGATTGGGCGCAAGTATCAGTTTACTGAAAAAAGGTGGCATGTTACTTATTGTTTACTGGCTGATTGCGGGTATTATCTCTGCTTTTCAGAATGTGATCGGCATCGGTGTAGGCAAGCTGGTTGGATTGGAGGCTCCTTATGCATTGCTCTCCAGCGCTATTTCCATGGTAGGTGGTCATGGTGCAGCGGCTGCTTATGGCAGTACATTCGCGGATATGGGATATACAGCAGCACCTCTGGTAGGAGCGGCAGCAGCAACGTTTGGATTAATCAGTGCTGTTATGGTAGGTGGCCCAGTTGGACGGCGGTTAATTGTAAAATACAATTTAAAACCGGATGCATCTGAAAATTTCGAGAGTGATATTAATACAGTAAACGCAGCCGGAGCAGCAAAGCTGAGCAGCCTGGATGTAATAAAGAATGTGACAGCTTTACTTGTTTGCATGGCGCTGGGAACTATGGTTTCCGGTTGGATTGGAAAGCGAATCGGAATGAGCTTTCCTACTTATGTGGGCGCAATGTTTGTAGCGGTAATAGTTCGCAACCTTAATGAAAAATTTAATTTTTATAATTTCGATTTTGCGATAGTTGATGGAATCGGAGATGTTATGTTATCACTGTATCTGTCTATTGCACTGATGACGCTGAAATTGTGGGAATTAGCTGGTCTGATCGGCGGTGTTCTGGTGGTGCTGATCTGTCAGGTAGTATTCATGGTTCTTGTCAGCTACTTTGTAGTATTCCGCCTGTTAGGAAAGAACTACGATGCAGCTGTAATGTGTGCTGGTCTGTGCGGCCATGGTCTAGGTGCTACTCCATCAGCAATTGTGAACATGACTGCTGTGAATGAGCGTTATGGCATGTCCCGCCGCGCAATGATGATTGTTCCTATCGTTGGCGCATTCTTGGTTGATATTATTTATCAACCGCAGACAATTTGGTTTATTAAGACCTTCGTACAGGGGTTTGTCGGTTAAAACCTTATGAAAATGCATTTAAAAACTCTATTAGGTTTTGCACATAAGTGTTCAAATTGATTATATAACACTTACATAAAAAATCCGGTAATCGGAGATAACCGCAAAGTATCATTGCGAGATATCCTGATTACCGGATTTTTATGATTCGATATGACGAGTCTGTTTTTACTTTGTAGTTATCGTTTGTGCTGACTGGCTTATTCCGGACAAACGATCTTACCAGCCACTGCACATGCCGCAGCCGTTCTCGGGGAGGCGAGATAGATCTGGACCTTGGATGTTCCCATACGTCCAAGGAAGTTGCGGTTGTTGGTAGCGACAACACGTTCACCGTCAGTCAGGATACCGCCCGCGCGTCCGCAGCAGAGGCCGCAGGCCGGGTGGGTGATCATAGCGCCTGCCTCGGCCAGAGTCTCGAGGATTCCGAGATCAGCAGCCTGTTTGTAGATCTTGCGGCTTGCCGGAGTCACGATGAGCTTTACAAATTTTGCAACCTGTCTGCCCTTTAAAACTTCGGCGGCAGCAGCCAGATCTTCCAGGCGTCCGTTTGTGCAGGAACCGATGAATACCTGGTCGATCTCTGTGCCTTCAAGTTCGCTGACATTGCGGATCTTGTCAACCTGGGACGGACATGCCATGACCGGAACGAAATCTTCCGCGTTGTATTCCATCACGCGGCAGTAAGCTGCGTCCGGATCGCCGAAAAGACTCTTCTGGTAGTCGTTTAAGGTAATATCACAGTATTCCGCCGTCTTTTCATCCGGTGTGAACAGAGCGCACTTTGCGCCTGCCTCGATCGCCATGTTGGAGATCGTCATGCGGCTCGCAACCGTCATGTTTTCAACGGCGCTTCCGGAAAATTCCAGCGCCTTGTAAGTAGCACCGTCTGCGCCGAGATCACCGATGAGACGGAGAATAATGTCCTTTGACATCACGTTCTCCGGCAGTTTTCCGTTGATGACGACCTTGATCGTCTCCGGTACGCGGATCCACATGGTACCGGTTCCTAAGATACTTGCCATCTCGGTATATCCGATCCCGGAAGAGAATGCGCCGACGCAGCCGTAAGTCGTTGTGTGGCTGTCGGTACCGAATGCGATATCGCCCGGCTTTACATATCCGGCTTCAGTCATTAACTGGTGGCAAATTCCGTCGCTTCTGTGTACGTGGGTCATGCCGTACTTTTCAGCGAATGCATTTCCGATGCGGAAGTGTCTCGTGTCGTCCTGCTGGCTTGCCGGAACGAGGTGATCGTAGATCAGAACGACCTTGTCCGGATCCCACAGCTTTTTAAAGCCCATTTCTTCAAATTTTTCAGCCACGAACGGAATAAAAATGTCGTGGATCATGACGCGGTCCACATTTACGATCGCGATATCGCCCGGCTTTACGGACTTTCCGGTATTATGTTCAACGATTTTCTCAATTACTGTCTTTCCCATTGTATTCTCCCCCTTTAATCGAGACCATTCAGCTTGCGCATGGCTTTTACAAGGCCGCCAGCGCGGATAATGTCCATCAGGTTCTCAGGAAGAGACGCGATCGGGTACTCTTTTCCGTTGTAGTCGATGTGTTCGTTCATCACAACAGATACGGTGTCGCCCTCTTTGATGTCATCGTGGAGCGTCGGTTGTTCGATTAAGAGCAGACCGTTGTTGATGGAGTTACGGAAGAAGATCCTCGCGAAGGATTTCGCGATCACGCATTGGATTCCCAGCGCTTTGATGATCTCCGGGGCCTGTTCCCTGGAAGAGCCGCAGCCGAAGTTCTTTCCGGCAACGATGATGTCTCCGGGCTTGATCTGGGCAGCCAGCTCCGGGCGGAGCGGGGAAAATCCATACTGTTTCATATCGTCAATGGTCTTTAATGCAAGGTACTCGGTCGGGATGATGATATCGGTGTCGATGTCATCGCCCAGGACCCAGACCTTTCCAGTCATTTTTTCCATGTAAATATCCTCGATTTCTATACAAATATAGTGATCATATTCAAAAATGCATATTGCCGTATCATTCTGGCAAATACCAATAAGTAATTTATCCGTAACTGTTCAGTAGGTCTGCGCACTTGCTGCGCTGACCGTAAGAAAACATAGGCTGGAAGGCAAAAATCCCATCAGCGAAGCTGATTTGGAATGGATTTTTGCACGTAACTATGAAGGTACTGAATAGTTACATTTATTCTATGTATAGGGGCATTACTGGTGGAACGACACTTCTGCCTGTATAAAAGTACAGGCAGAAGTGAAAATAGTCTTTACAAATCGGTGCAGATTATAAATCACTCGCTAATGCAATTTCGCCCTTAATAGCAGATGCCGTAACCGTCGCAGCGGATCCAAGATATACCTTGGAGCTTGGATGACCTGCGCGGCCCTTGAAGTTTCTCGTACCGGTGCTGATCAGGACTTCGTTCTCGCCGATCACACCCTGGCAGCTTCCCCAGCATACGCTGCAGTTCGGGTTCATAACAATTGCTCCAGCTTCCATAAAGGTGTCGATCAGACCTTCCTTCAGTGCCTGGAGATAAACGGTCTGGCTTGCCGGAACCACAAGGAAACGGACTTTTTCAGCGACCTTCTTTCCTTTAATGATGGAAGCGCCGACTCTCAGGTCCTCGATACGTCCGTTGTTGCAGGAACCTAAGAATGCCTCGTCGATCTTCACGCCGCGGACTTCCTCAGCCGGAACCAGGTTGTCAACGAAGTCTGGTTTTGCCACTACCGGACGGATCTTGGAGAGGTCAAAGGTATATTCTCTCGCGTATACAGCATCCGGATCGCTTTTAAAGAGTGCTTTCGGCTTTCTTCCGTGAGCTTCCAGATATTCGATGGCTTTCTCATCCGGCTCAAAGATACCGGTCTTTGCACCTGCCTCAACAGCCATGTTGCAGAGGACCATACGCTCACTGATGCTTAATGTCTTAGCACCTTCGCCGGTGAACTCCATAACCTGGTAGTTGCAGCCGTTTGCGCCGATGGTGCCGATGATGGTTAAGATCAGGTCTCTCGCGTAAACGCCTTCTGGCAGCTTTCCGACGAGGTTGAATTTTACAGTCTCCGGAACAAGAACCCAGGATTTTCCTGTCACCATGCCGTAGAGGAGGTCTGTACATCCAACTCCGGTACCGAAGGCGCCGAGAGCGCCGTAGGAACATGTGTGGCTGTCAGCGCCAAAGATCAGTTCACCCGGGCAGACGTAATTCTCCATCATGATCTGGTGGCAGACGCCTTTTCCTTCCCAGAAATCGATGTTGTTTTCCTTCGCGAAGTCGCGCATCTTCTTCTGGGACGCCGCTGTCTTCGGACAGTCAGACGGGACATTGTGGTCTACAATGAATACCATCTTTTTTGTGTCCGCGATGTGCGGATGTTTTAATTTATTGCGGTACATGTCAACGGTCAGATGTGTGGTTCCGTCGTTGCTCATCATACGGTCTAATGTTACGGTATGGATATCTCCCGGTTTTACGTAGTCAACACCGGCTGCCGCTGCGATGATCTTTTCTGCGATTGTCATTCCCATTGTCCTACTCCTCCTCACGGTTTAAAGAAGCGATCAGTCCGCCCTGATTTAAGATGTCCTGCATGTATTCCGGCAGCTTTGTGCAGGAATATGTCTTTCCATTTGCATGAGCAGTTCCGTCAGACATGGAAAGTTCCATGGTATCGCCGGTCTTTACATCATCCGGCAGGTCTTTACAGACGATAACCGGAAGTCCGATATTGATCGCATTTCTATAGAAAATCCTTGCGAAGGATTTTGCAACGACGGCCTGTACGCCGAGGGCTTTTAAAACGCCCGGTGCCTGTTCTCTGGAAGAACCGCAGCCGAAGTTCTCGCCGCCGACAACAAAATCGCCCGGTTTTACTTTTTTGGGGAAATCCGGGTCGAGAGACTCGAATGTGTGCTCTTTCATCTCTTCCAGATTCGGTAAGAGCAGATATTGGGATGCAATGATCTGATCGGTATCAAGGTCATTATGAAATTTAAAGATCATTCCTTTTGCCATGACTTTATATGTTCCTTTCTTATCTAAGAAATATTAAAAGACAGCTGCGAAGATATAGACCGTCAGCCGCCGTAACAGTTCATGAATTCTTTCATTCCCTCATTATAGCATAGGATCAGGCATAAATAAAATGGCACGTATTGATATGGCACATAACTTAAAGTTATAAAATTATAGTACTCTCCAGCGCCGGGAAAAGGACATAAAAATTGCTGCAGTTAAACTCTGTATTTGAGCGGACATGACAGCTGTATTTTTACACCGCCGGTCGGATCATCACGGAAAACTGCAGCAAAAATGGAACTTATCTGGTTATTTCAGCTTCAAAACCGCCGTTTGCGGTCTCGTCTCAGCCGTCAGCACCAGTGTGTTGGAGTCGTACTCCACCACATTCCGGCAGAGTCCTGTAAATTCCTCAAGACGTCCGATCACCGGATAGCCGAAATGGTCAGAGCGGTAGTGCATCGGGATCACAACGCGGGGCGCGAGGTCATCCACCACAGCCTTCGCCTGGACCGCATCGATCGTATAATAACCGCCCACAGGGATCAGGATCGCGTCGAGATGCTTTAACAGATCCTTTTGTTCTCTGGTAAGAGGACATCCGATGTCACCCATATGGGCAATTTTAAGTCCATCTGATTCTAAAATGTGGATCCGGTTCGGTCCGCGGAGGGCTCCCTGTTCCGGGTCATGCCAGGTGTCGATCTTCGTGATGGAAAACGGGTTTTTTGTCCCGCTGTGCTTTAAGGTTACTGCGTCTGTGTATCCGTGGTCACCGTGCTCGTGGCTGCAGAGTACCATGTCCGCAATGAGGGAAAGCGGAGCGAGTCCCGGTACTGTATTCGGGCCATATGGATCAAATACAATGGAAAATCCATCTTTTTCAACGGTAAAACAGGAATGACCATTCCAGGTGATAGAAATAGAATTCATAATTATGTCCTCCTCTCGAGCAGTTAGAAATGATTGAGCAGATGACTATATTTTATCATGAAACGCAGGGAGATTCAATGGACGAAAAGCAAGGTCCCATCTGAGCCAGAGTGGGAAATTTATGTGATCAGTGCTTGAGAAATCAGGAGCAGCCGCGGTATAATAGTGGATATAATATCGGGCATAACAGGAGGAAATGGCGATGGATCTTACACAGGTAAAGCACGAGATTGAAACATTGGCGGAGAAACACCGGGATGAGTTTGAGGTTGTCAGTGCATACATATTTACTCATCCGGAGCTGGCATACCATGAAATGCTGGCGCAGGATCAGCTGTGCGGGTTGCTGGAAAAGCATGGCTTTAAAGTACAGCGGGGAGCCGGCTCTCTGGAGACCGCATTTGTGGCAGAATACCGGAGCGGAAAGCCAGGAATGACCTTTGCCTTTATGTGCGAGTACGACGCTCTTCCTGAAATTGGACATGCATGCGGTCACAATCTGATCGGCACCAGCGGAGCCGGAGCCGGTGTGATATTAAAAGAGATCATGGAAAAATATGGGATCGGAGGAACCCTGAAGGTTCTTGGAACACCGGCAGAGGAGAACGGAAGCGGAAAGATCACGATGCTGGACGAAGGAATTTTCGACGATGTGGATATGGCGCTGATCATGCATCCGAGTGATATGTCCATGGCAGATGATATCTCATTTGCAGCCGTAAATAAGACCTATACCTTCACAGGAAAACCGGCACATACCGCAGCGTGTCCGTGGATGGGGGCAAGTGCGTTAAACGGAGTTCTCCAGATGTTCCATGCGGTAGATTCCCAGAGACTTCATTTTAAGGATTATACGAGGGTTCACGGAATTATCGTGGAAGGCGGAACCGTTGTGAATATTGTTCCGGAGAGAGCAGTCTGCAGATTCAATATCAGGGCGCTGGATGCGGAGTACCTGAAAGATGTGATCTCCGTGATAGACCGGTGCGCGAAAGGCGCAGCCATCTGCGCCGGTGTAGATGTGGAAATTCAGCAGAATGGCTATCTGATAAAAGATGTCCGCAACAACAGGGAACTTGTGACAGCAGTGGAAAAGAACATGGATTTCATTGGAGAACATCATATCCCCCGTGATCTGACTCAGGGGATCGGTTCCACGGATGTGGGAAATGTGACTCAGGCACTTCCGGCTGCCCAGTTTTATATCGGTGTGGGCGAAGGCTTGGGAACCCATACAGCAGCATTTGCGGACGCTGCAGGAGGAGAAGCAGGAAGACGTGCTCTCACTGCCGCGGTAAAGGTGCTGGCAATGACAGGACTTGATATGATGTCCGGCCGATCATAAAAATAACAAAGCATGAAGGTGGTTGTTCATGCGATCGGGACGAAGATGAAAGAAATCTAAGAAAACGGAAGAATCGACAGAAATAAAAATCTCTGCCCGGACACGCCGAGGTGCGTCCAGACAGAGATTTTTTGTGCACTGTGCGAAATTATAGATTGTCGCAAACGACCGCGCGAGGGGCGAGCAACAAAAAACGGACACAGAATAGAGACTTCTGTGTCCGGATATTTGGCTGTATTACAGTGCTGTCGCCTTCGGCAGCGTAAAGATAAATTCCGACCCGACCCCCTGGGTGCTGATCACATCAATATTTTCCCCGTGTGCCTGTATGATCTCTTTTACGATCGCCAGTCCGAGTCCTGTTCCCTTCTTATCTTTTCCTCTGGAGAGATCCGACTTATAGAAGCGGTCCCAGATCTTCTTGATACTTTCCTTCGGAATACCGATTCCCGTATCCTTCACGGAAACAAAGACTTTCTCGTATTTCAGCGAAGTCTGGATATAGATCACAGAATTCTCACGGCTGAATTTAATGGCATTGTCGATCAGATTGTAGAGTACCTGCTGGATCTTACCGAGATCCGCATACACCATCTGGATATCCGCAGCGAAGGTGAGATCCAGAACGATATCCTTGGCATTGCAGGTTCCTTCAAAGGTTGCCGCAGTATCTTTAATAACGCGATTGATATCAAAGTTGCTCCGTGTCAGGAATCCCTTGCTGTCGAGAGAGTTCAGCGTCAGCATGCCCTGAGTGAGTTTGTTTAAGCGCTCTGTCTCGGAAATCAGGATGCCGAGATACTTATCGTATAATTCCGGCGGGATCGTTCCGTCTTTGATCGCTTCCAGATACCCCTTGATGGATGTCAGCGGGGAGCGGAAGTCGTGGGAGACGTTGGCGATAAAGGAATGCTGATATTCCTCCATCTTATTTAATTCACTGGACATATAATTTAAGGTGTTGGCAAGATATCCCATCTCATCGGCAGAAGTTACATTGATCGTATGACTTAAGTTTCCAGCCGCGTATTCCTTCGCACCCGCGGTGATCTTCTTTAACGGGACATATACGGTCTTTGTGAACACGAGAAGAATGATCAGGGACAGGATGAAAACCACCAGCGCTGTAATGTATACAATGTTCAGGATACGGTCTTTCCCATGTACGATCTGTTCGATGGGCATATGAATCACCACGTATCCATACGTATTGAAATTTCCTGTGATCGGCGCAATGACGGACAGCATGTCTTTATCAAACATGCCGAAAAATCTGCCGGTCATATACGAGCGGTTTCCCGCCACGGTGGGATCAAAACCATCGATGGCGGTGCCGATATGGGAGGCTGGGGCAGTCTCCGCAACGACGCTGCCTTTCTGGTTGATGACCCAGGCCTGCGCCTTTAAGTAGGTGGCAACGGCCTGCAGCTGCGGGTTTGCCGTGGACAGACTGATATTTTTGCCCTGATAGATATCGCTGTAGGTGGAGGCGAGAAGATTCGCCTCATCGTAGAGCGATTCAGACTTTTCTTCTAAGAGATACTGGTAGGTGATCTTCGAGGACATGGTCGCGATGAAAATGAAACCAAGAAGACCAAACACCAGATATCCGAGAAGAAACTTGGTATAAAGAGAACGGGTCATCGTCTTACCTCAAATTTATAACCGATTCCCCAGACAGTGGACAGCGCCCAGTTCTCGTCGTCGCGGATCTTCTCGCGAAGACGTTTGATGTGGACATCAACAGTCCGGGTGTCACCGATATACTCATAGCCCCAGATATGATCCAACAGCTGTTCTCGGGTAAAGACCTGATTCGGAGAGGAGGCAAGGAAGTATAAAAGTTCCAGCTCCTTCGGCGGCATATCCACAGAGTGACCTTTGTAGAGGACGGAATAGTTCGTCAGGTTGACGATGAGATTCGGATACTCCACATATTCTCCCTGCTGTTTTGTCGCAGCGGACATACTGACCGGGGCCGCCTGATAGCGGCGGAGAACAGCCTTGACTCTGGCGACAAGTTCTTTTGAATCGAAGGGCTTGATCATATAGTCATCGGCACCGAGCTCCAGACCTAAAACTTTGTCGAAGACCTCGCCCTTTGCGGACAGCATGATGATCGGTACCTGAGAGGTCGTGCGGATCTCCCGGCAGACCTGATAGCCATCCATGCCCGGCAGCATCAGGTCGAGAAGGATCAGGTTCGGCTTAAAGACCGGAACCTCCTTCAATGCGGATTCTCCGTCCCCGACGATCTTTGTATCATAACATTCTTTCATCAGGTACAGGGAAATTAACTCTGCAATATTCTCGTCATCGTCGACGATGAGAATTCTCTGTTTATCGACCATGGAGGTCTCCTCCTTCTAAAATTTATCGTAAAAATTTCGTTTTTTGCCTGTAAATCAGGGCAGGTTTCTATTTCCTATAGGATGATGGGTAAAATTGAAACCCTTGCGGTTAACATAACTTTAAAATAGTACTGTTCAGACAAAATCCGACGCAGTTCCTAATTGAAAGTTACTTGAAGGTTACGATCGTAACTCCCGTATCGCCTTCCCCAAACTCACCAAGTCGGAATTCCTTCACATATTTAAGCTTCTTCAAATGCTTATGAACCGCAGCCCGCAGCGCACCTGTTCCGCGTCCATGCACGACACGGACCTGCGGAAGATGGGCGAGATAAGCATCGTCCAGATACTTGTCAAGGACAGGCATTGCCTCGTCCGTTGTCATTCCGATGAGATTGACCTCCGGGGAGACGGAGAAGGATTTTGCCATTTTGATCTTTCCGCTTCCGGTGTTGTTCCGCTTCAGGGCAGCCGGATCGAGGCCCGGTCCGGATACGGACGCCTCGTCTAAAAGTTCCAGATCTTTGATATTTACAAGGGAGCGCAGGATTCCCATCTGTACATAGAGATCACCCTTTGCGTTCGGCAGTGTGCTGACCGTTCCCTTTAAGTTCATTGTGAGGACCTTAACACCGTCACCGATCTTTAATTTCTTCGGTGAGATTGTCTTTTTCGGCCCCTTATTGTTCTTCAGACTTAAGCTTTTATCGACTTTATCCAGCTTTTCGCGGAGCTTTGTTCTCTCAGCTTCCAGCTCTTTTCCGACACCGGAGCTTGCGGCAAGCTTGTTGATATTCCGGATCGTCTGGTCCGCGGTCTCCTTCGCCTCGCGTAAGATCCGCTGGGCTTCCTCGTTGGCGTTCTTTAAGAGCTTTTCTTTCCGCTCATCAAGCCGCTCTTCCTTCTGCTCGATATTCTTCTTTAAACGGGAGATCTCTTCCTTGTAGCTTGCGATCTCCTCCCGCTCTTTTTCGATGGTCACGCGGCTCTGCTCTAAGTTCGCAAGCAGATCCTCAAATGCCTCATCATTGGATTCCAGATGGGTCTTCGCATCATCGATGATGTAATCCGGCAGACCTAACTGTCTGGAGATCGCGAATGCGTTGCTCTTTCCGGGAATACCGATCAAAAGCTTATAAGTCGGACGCAGTGTTTCAACATTAAACTCACAGCAGGCGTTCTCAACACCCGGCGTTGACAGGGCGAATACTTTCAATTCGCTGTAGTGGGTGGTCGCCATGGTCCGGCACTTCATATTGTGAAGGAAGGACAGGATAGAGATCGCTAAAGCAGCGCCCTCGGTGGGGTCCGTTCCGGCGCAAAGCTCATCGAAAAGGCAGAGAGACCGGCTGTCTGCCTGATTTAGGATCTTAACGATATTTGTCATGTGGGCGGAGAAGGTACTTAAGCTCTGCTCGATGCTCTGCTCATCGCCGATATCCGCGAATACCTCGTCAAAAACGGAAAGCTCGGATCCGTCAAACGCCGGGATCTGCAGACCGGATTGTCCCATCAGGGTAAACAGACCGACCGTCTTTAAGGATACGGTCTTACCGCCGGTATTCGGTCCTGTTACGATCAGCAGGTCGAAATCTCTTCCCATCCAGATATTGATCGGAACGACCTTTTTTGGGTCAAGGAGCGGATGGCGGCCATCCTTGATATGGATATAACCTTTTCGGTTAAACTTCGGCATGGAACAGTTATAGATTCTTGAGAGAGCAGCCTTCGCGAAGATGAAATCCAGCTTTGTGAGGATCTCAAAATCCGTTGTGATCGGCTCGATATACGGGACGAGCTCGGTGCTTAAGGCAGCTAAGATCATCTCGATCTCTTTCTGCTCCTTTAATTCCAGTTCACGGAGTTCGTTGTTTAGCTTGATGATCGCCATCGGCTCGATAAAGAGTGTGGATCCGGTGGCCGACTGGTCATGGACCATTCCGGCGAACTGGCTCTTATACTCGGCGCGGACCGGGAGGCAGTAACGTCCGTCACGCATGGTGATAACGGCATCCTGCAGCATGGTCCGGCTGGAGTTTAAGATGGAGTTCAGCTGGGTGTGGACTTTATCTGCTGTGATCTTCATTTGACGGCGGACATGATGGAGTCCCGGGCTTGCATCATCGGCGATCTCATCCTCACCGAGAATACAGCGGGTGATCTCACTGTTCACATTCGTCAGTGGTTCCAGAGTGCGGAACATCTCATCGAGAGAGTCATCAGGAAGTTCCATATTTTCCGGATGGCGTCCATAATTCTTTGCGCGGGCCGCACAGGTCAAAAGTCCGCTGACGGAGAGAAGCTCCGTGATGCTTAAGGAGCTGCCGATCTCCAGACGTTTTAAGGAATCCCGTACATCACGGACTCCGGCTAAGGAGAGACTTCCTTTCTGGCGCACACGGGTCACCGCATCGGCGGTCTCGGTCTGGGTCTGGACAATCTCGTTGAAATTCGAGGACGGTGTCAGCTCCCGGCACATCTTCTTTCCCGGTTCGGACGCCGCACAGTCGGTCAGGCGGTCAATAATTTTATAATATTCAAGTGTTTTTAATACTTTCTGATTCATAGGTCGATCCTTTTTTCCTTTCAATACGCAGACATTCCGCAGTATGAAACATGCGGAGATTTTCAGTAAAGATGCCTGCCTGCACAGAAAAAGTATAACACAAACGTGTTAAATATCATAGAGATTTTTTCTTACGGTGGAGGTGTCCGATTTGGGAGGGAGAGCCTGTGGAAAAGGTTATCGAATGGTACGGAGAAACTTGTATACACCATTTTTTTGTTGCATAATAAGAAGAAAAAAATTATAATGAAAAGAAAATAGGCTAAACGCAAAGAATCCGCAAATGGAATCATATTTTGATGGATATTTGCCTGTAGCAGCAGGAGTAAGGGCTGCTGTAAGATATGAAAAGGAGACTTTTTTCATGTCAGATACACCTAACGAGAAAAAATTTATGAGGGAAAAGGTCGTAAAACCTCCGATCGATAAGCGCAGGGCCGCGGGCCGGATCCTGTGCTATGTTCTTTTTGCGGCCGTTTTCGGTGGAGTTGCTGCGGTGAGCTTTGTGGCATCACTGCCGACAGCGAAAAAGCTTTTGGGTAAAGAGCAGCCAGTGACCTCCGCACCGATCACGATCGAACGGGACCAGGATCCATCCGGCGAGCCGACACCGGTGGAGACCATGGCGGAGACCACAGGAGAGGGGATCCGCGCGGAAGATCTGAAGGATGAGGTGGATAAGATCGTTGGGGACGCCATGGAAAAGTTCCCATGGACGACGAAAAACCTCACCGAGTTAAACGACGCGTTCCGGAACATCTACCTGGAATCCGAGAAGAGTATCGTGACAGTTTCCGCAGTGAAAAACGACGTGGACTGGTTTGATAACCCTATTGAGACGACAGGACAGTATGCGGGAATCATCATCGCGGTGAATTCCAGCGAGGCGCTGATTCTGACAGGACAAAGCGCGGTGGCTGGAGCCGACTCCCTGCGGGTGACCTTTGGGGACGGATCCACGGCGGCAGTAGAACTGAAATCCCAGGACATCACCTCCAAGATGGCAGTTGTCAGTGCGAAGATCTCTGATATTGAAGAGCAGACCGTAAACTGGATGAAGGCGGTGGAACTCGGAAACTCCTATTCCGTCCGTACCGGGGACATGGTCCTCGCGGTGGGAAGTCCCTCCGGACATGTCCATTCCGTCAAGCAGGGGCTGATTGCCTATGTGGCAAAGGGAGTCCAGGCAGTGGATGGTCAGACGCGTATCCTGTATACCGAGTTTGAGAGCCATGCAGACGAGGGAACATTCCTCTTAAATCTTTCCGGCCAGCTGGTGGGCTGGGCAACCGACACTTATCAGTCCGGTGATAATGGACAGACGGAAGATAAGACGATGGCGATACCGATCTCGGAGTACAAGGGCGTGCTCCAGAAGCTCACAAACGGACAGTCCGCCCCGTATTTCGGAATCCGAGGACAGGATGTGACCTCCGTGATGATGGAGAGCGGAATCCCCAGCGGAGTATATATAACAGATTCCATTGCAGATGGACCTGCCTACAACGTGGGGATCCAGAACGGTGATATCCTGACAAAGATCAGGGACACGGAGATCCAGACGATCCGGGACTTCCAGAACCGGCTGGAGGACACGAAGACCGGAGATTCTGTAAAAGTTACGGTAAAACGGAAGTCTATTGATGAATATAAAGAAATAGAGTATCAAGTGACGATTGGAGCCAGGTAGTTATTACTGCCTGGCTTGTAACTGCTCAGACTTACTGAACAGTTATCTAGTCCAATAATAACGTTTCAGCCTTAAAACTGAAACGCTAGATGTAAAGACAGAAAACGTCTGTCGACGCAATGAATAGAAGGAGAGATTATGAGATTTATTGAAACATTCCGGGAAGGAAACCACATTTCGGATGTATACCTGTGCAAGACAAAACAGATCGCGCTCACAAAGAATGGAAAAGAGTACGGTTCTCTTGTACTGCAGGATAAAACAGGAACTGTTGACGCGAAGATCTGGGAGTTAAACTCTCCGGGAATCAATGAGTTTTGCGCACTGGATTACGTGTATGTTGACGCGGACGTGACTCTGTTCCAGGGACAGAACCAGTTAAATGTAAAGCGGATCCGCAAGGCGGATGAGGGCGAGTACCATCCGGCAGATTATCTCCCGGTGACCACAAAGGACATCCCGACGATGCAGCATGAGCTCACCCAGTACATCACAACCATCAAGAACGAGTACTTAAGAAAGCTGGCATCCGGCTATTTCAACGACCCGGAGTTCATGAAGGCGTTCTCCTTCCATTCCGCGGCAAAGAGCGTTCATCACGGCTTCGTCGGCGGACTTTTAGAACATACCTTAAGTGTTGTAAAAATGTGCGATTACTTCAGTAAACAGTACCCGGTGCTGAACCGCGACCTGCTCTTGACGGCAGCGATGTTCCATGATATCGGAAAGACAAAAGAACTTTCCGCGTTCCCGGAGAATGACTACACAGATGACGGACAGCTTCTCGGTCACATCATCATCGGCTCCCAGATGGTAAAAGAGCGGATCGACACGATGCCGGGATTCCCGAAAAAGCTGGAGAGTGAGCTGATCCACTGCATTCTTGCACATCACGGTGAGCTTGAGTACGGTTCCCCGAAGAAACCAGCCCTGATCGAGGCGATGGCATTAAATCTTGCGGACAACGCGGACGCGAAAATGGAGACCATGACAGAGATCTTAAGAGGTGCCGGGGACAACATGGGCTGGCTCGGCTACAACCGCTTCATGGAGACGAATGTCCGCCGGACGAGTGAAAACTAGTATGTAGAAAAATTGACCCGCGACGGATCATAAATCGTGCATAATTTTGATAATAATTTGTCATGGAAAGACAGATGACACAAAATGTCCGTGTGCAAAAGATATATGTGCGCTTTGCACTGATAAGAAACCGCAAAGATCAAAAAATAACGGTTGACAAAATCACTTTTGTGACTAAAATGAGTGTTGTTCATATTCAAATGCGATGAACGGGACAGGACTTTCTAACAGGATCTTATTCAGAGAGCTGCCGGTCGGTGCGAGGCAGATAAGAAATTAGAAGGTTATCACCTGGAAGCAGCCGGGATGAACAGCTCATTTTAGTAATTCCGGACGGAAACCTCACCGTTAAAAGGGGACCGATTCATCTGAGAGTACAGCAGATACTTGAGGAGGATGGGACTGAGAGGCCGGTTTTCCGGCAACAGAAGTGGTAACGCGGAGAATGTTAGATCCTTCGTCTTCTAAGGGAGCGATCCCTATGGAGACGAAGGATTTTTTGCTTTATACGTATATTCCACAGCAATTCCTGCCGTATTTTCAGGATCGTTTGAATATGGATGGACTACAGGGACCGGAATTCGCGACATTCCGGTATGACGAAATGAATTTACAAAGGAGCGAAATGACATGAACACATTAGTAATCGTTCTCATCTCAGCTGTGTGTCTGTTATGCGGATATATGGTATACGGACGCTGGCTGGCAAAGACCTGGGGTATCGACCCGAAGGCAAAGACACCTGCCTATACACATGAAGATGGACAGGATTATGTACCTACAAACGGCTGGATCGTTTTCTCACACCAGTTTTCCTCTATCGCAGGTGCCGGCCCTGTAACGGGCGCTATCCAGGCGGCTGCATTCGGCTGGGTTCCGGTTCTTCTCTGGATCCTTGTCGGCGGTATCTTCTTCGGAGCTGTCACAGACTTCGGCGCTCTTTACGCAAGCGTAAAGAACGAAGGTAAGTCCATGGGACTTCTGATCGAAAAGTACATCGGCAAGACAGGTAAGCGGTTATTCCTGATCTTCTGTTGGTTATTTACACTGATCGTTATCGCAGCCTTTGCTGACATGGTTGCAGGCACATTCAATGCTTATACGGTTAAGGATGGTGTTACAGAGATGGCCGCAGCGGCTCAGACAAACGGCGCCGCAGGCTCCATCTCCATCGCATTTATCGTATTCGCGATGGTTTTCGGTGTTCTTCAGAAGAAGCTCAACCTTGAAGGCAAGGGCGAGTTCTTCGTAGGACTTGCATGCACGGTTGCATCTCTTGCAATCGGTATGGCATTTCCGTTAATCGGCGGTAAGAACGCATGGACAGGATTCACATTTGCGTATATCTTCTTTGCATCTGTTCTTCCGATGTGGCTCTTAAAGCAGCCGCGTGACTACATGACAACATTCATGTTTGCAGGAATGATCCTCGGCGCTGTTGTCGGTATTGTTGTTGCGCATCCGAACATGAACCTTCCGATGTACACAGGCTTCACAAATGAGAAGCTCGGAAACATGTTCCCGATCCTTTTCGTAACCGTAGCCTGCGGAGCTGTTTCCGGTTTCCACAGCCTCGTTTCCTCCGGTACTTCCTCCAAGACCGTTGAGAACGAGAAAGATATGTTAAAAGTTGGTTACGGCGCAATGGTTCTCGAGAGCCTCTTAGCCGTACTTGCACTCTGTGTAGCAGGCGCCGCCGCAGCCGCTGACGGTACCGCAGCAGTAGGAACTCCGTTCCAGATCTTCTCCTCCGGCGTTGCTGGACTTCTTGAGATGTTCGGTCTTCCGATCTATGTTGCACAGTGCTTCATGACCATGTGTGTATCCGCTCTTGCTCTTACAAGCCTTGATGCAGTAGCACGTATCGGACGTATGTCCTTCCAGGAGCTTTTCTCCGTAGACGATATGGAGAACGCAGAGGGCTGGAGAAAATTCCTCTGCAACAAATATGTATCCACGATCATTACACTTGCATTCGGCTATATCCTTACAAGAGTCGGTTACTCCAACATCTGGCCGTTATTCGGAAGCGCAAACCAGCTGTTAAGTGCACTTGTTCTGATCACACTCTGCGTATTCTTAAAGGTAACAGGCAGACAGAACAAGACCCTGATCGTACCGTGCGTGATCATGCTCTGCGTAACCTTCACAGCACTGGTTCAGAGAACGCTTGCTCTTGTAAACGCATTCAGCGCAGGTACCGCAGTATTTATGGTTGAAGGACTTCAGCTGATCGTTGCGATCCTTCTTATGGTTCTCGGTGTGATCATTGTTGTCACATCCGGTAAGGAACTGCTCAATAAGAAGGCGGGTTCTGAGGCGAGAGTATAATCGAATCAGGTAAGCAGCAAAGTGGATTGCGAATACCCACTGGACATTGCGATTTACATAATGCTTAACTTATAGGGTTGATATTCGAAAACCGGTTTTCCGGTTCCGGAGACTTCTGAATGGGAGTTTTCGGGGCGCGGGGAGCCGGTTTTTGTATTGACGTAAAAACGTGACTCATTTGAAAATGCGGATCGGATTCTTTTGCCTGTATGCGGTATAGGGCAGAGATTTTCACGTTCGTTTATGTGATGGGGGTTGCAAATGCGGGAGTAATTCTTGTATACTTAAGAAAAACTGAGCATTGAGTCTTGTTTTTAGGTCTGTTCTGCATTTTGTGTATTCGGTATATTCTCAGTACGGGATATACGCTATTAGTTTGGGTTAGTGAGGTGAAAGGACAGAGTGGGCTCAGCGATAAAAATGTACAACAAGAATATTTATATAGAAGGAACGAATTATGGAAATCAAGAAGAACGATAAATTTACAGTGCCCATCGAGGATATGGGGGAGGACGGCGCAGGTATCGGCCGCGTGGACGGATACATCTGGTTCGTGAAGGATGCCCTGATCGGGGATACGATCGAGGCGTCAGCCATGAAAATGAAAAAAAATTACGGCTTTGCCCGACTTGTGCGTGTCATCACCCCGGCAAAAGGCCGCGTGGAGGCGAAATGTCCGGTGGCGAGAGCCTGCGGCGGATGCCAGCTTCAGGAACTGGACTATAAAGAGCAGTTAAAATTCAAGGAAAAGAAAGTGTACAATCATTTAAAACGCATCGGCGGCATGGAAAACCTGTTCCTGCCGGAAGAGGCGGAACAGGCAGCGGGAGTGCCGGACGCGGTCGTCATGGAACCGATCATTGGAATGGAAGACCCGTGGAGATACCGCAACAAAGCGCAGTACCCGATCGGCCGCGGAAAAGACGGAAAACCGACGGCTGGATTCTTTGCCGGACGGACCCACTCCCTGATCCCGGTGCCGGAGCTGGACTGCCTGCTTGGATGTGCGGAAAATAAAGATTATCTGGCGGCAGTGTTAAAATTCATGGAAGATTTCGGCGTGGAGCCATACGACGAGGCGAATCATAAAGGACTCGTCCGCCATGTCCTTTTAAGAAAAGGTTTCGCCAGCGGCGAGCACATGGTATGTCTCGTGATCAACGGAAAGAAGCTTCCTCACGAGAAAGAGTTCATCGAGCGGATGCGTGAAGTGGGCGCGGACAGTATCTCCCTGTCCTTCAATATGGAAAAGACAAACGTGATCCTGGGAACCGAGATCAAAAACCTCTACGGACCGGGTTATATCACGGATAAGATCGGAAACATCGAATATCGGATCTCCCCATTATCCTTTTACCAGGTGAATCCGATCCAGACCGAACGTCTCTACGGAACCGCTCTGGAATTCGCCGATTTAAACGGCGGTGAGACCGTCTGGGACCTCTACTGTGGAATCGGAACCATCTCTTCCTTCCTCGCCCGGAAAGCCGGAAAAGTCTGCGGTGTCGAGATCATTCCGGCAGCCATTGAGGACGCGAGAGAAAACGCAAAGCGCAACGGCCTCGCCAACGTAGAATTCTTCGTCGGAAAAGCCGAAGAAGTCCTCCCGGAACAGTACGAAAAGAACCACATCAAAGCCGACGTGATCGTGGTCGACCCGCCAAGAAAAGGCTGTGATGAGCTCTGCCTTGAGACGATCGTAAAGATGGCACCGGAGAAAGTCGTTTATGTGAGCTGTGATTCCTCGACGTTGGCGAGAGATGTGAAGTATCTCGGGGAGAACGGATATGAGGTAAAACGCGTTAGAACTGTCGACATGTTTGGAATGTCAGGGCATGTGGAGACTGTGGTAGGACTACACAGAAAGGATATGTAGAAATCCTTGAATTTACGCACTTTGTAGAGTTTTTCAGCTTCAACAGGATTGCTGAAAATCACAAGGAAAAAGAGCTTGTGAGGAAGGTGACTGTTGTTGTAGCGTTAGACCTCGGTTGTGGGAACACAAAGAATTCTGAATATGAAAGTAAATAGAGAACTATCAGATATGTTGATAGAACGTAGGGATACTTGAAAGAGTGTCCCTATTTTTTATATTAGGGCATTCCATTAGGAGTGCCTTTTTCAATTCACTTTAGAAGGAGGTCATACAATGACAAACACAGCGTTAGGAGCAGGAGCTGAAAAAGCCCAAGAAATTATTTTTATCAGCGAAGCACATGAGAAATTCTACTACAAGAAATTAAAAGAAGTAAGGTATCAGGATGTGTACCACAAGGCACTTTGCTACTGTCTTGGCATTAACGATGATACCAGAAGAAATGCCAATCGCATTTATGATTTTAAGACAGGCTGTGTAAAAACAGAATGTTTGCATGAAGGCTGGCAGACCAGCGGAAGCGTGAAAGTAGTCAGAATGGCATTTAATCTATATTGCAATGCCGCACCAAGCGTGGATGATTACACGGACGCAGAGGAGCAAATTAACGAGTGCAGACAGTACACAGTGGAGGAATTATTCTGCTGTGCCTATGCACCATATTTTTGGCAGGCAATACAAATCCGGTATCCGGAATATGCAACCTATAACCGGAAACTGTATGCCCTGTTTGGAGGAGCAGATTGATGTTAAAGGTTCGATTGATGGGAACAAAGAATGATATTAAATGGTTTGGGAAGATTTTGCAAAGAAATTCCAAAATCGAAGTGACAGAGTTTTCAGATTTATACCCGAATAAAGGGACAAAGAAGTTTTACAGAGCGTATGTAGAAGTGAAAAAGACTAATGTAGCAGAAAGTTAGCAGAGAGTAAAGGAGAATGTATCATGTGTAAAATAATAGCAATCGCAAATCAGAAAGGTGGAGTTGGAAAGACCACCACAACAAGTAATTTGGGAATAGGATTAGCAAAGC
Organism: Clostridium sp. AM25-23AC; assembly: GCF_003435125.1. Lineage (NCBI taxonomy): Bacteria > Bacillati > Bacillota > Clostridia > Eubacteriales > Clostridiaceae > Clostridium > Clostridium sp. AM25-23AC. The sequence continues at coordinate 129,637 of NZ_QWGI01000007.1, forward strand.
AGGGAAAGAGAGTTCTGCTGATAGATGCCGATGCACAGGGCAGTTTGACTGCAAGTTTGGGATTTACAGAGCCGGACAAGCTGGAGGAAACACTTGCGACTGTGATGGCAAATATCATCAATGATGTGGAAATGGAAGATGATTACGGTATTTTAAGGCATGAGGAAGGAATTGACCTTATGCCGGGCAATATCGAATTATCCGGTCTGGAGGTATCCTTGGTAAATGTCATGAGCAGAGAGCTTGTGATGCGTTCCTACATAGAGCAGGTGAAAGAAAGATATGATTATATCCTGATTGACTGTATGCCGTCACTTGGCATGATAACCATAAATGCATTTGCCTGTGCAGACAGTATCTTAATTCCGGTACAGGCGGCATATCTGCCAGTGAAAGGTCTGGAACAGCTTATTAAGACGATTGGTAAGGTGAAGCGTCAGATAAATCCGAAGCTGTCCATTGAGGGTATTTTGCTGACCATGGTTGACTGCAGGACAAATTATGCAAAGGACATCAGTGCATTACTGATTGAGAATTATGGCAGCAAAGTAAGGATATTTGAGAATAGCATTCCGATTTCCGTAAGAGCTGCCGAGATTTCGGCAGAGGGCGTCAGCATCTATCAGCATGACCCAAAGGGAAAAGTAGCAAGTGCCTATCAATCTTTGACGGAGGAGGTGCTTGGCAATGAATAAGGCAGGAAGTGCAGCAAAGGTAAAGCTAAACAGTTTTGATGATTTATTCGGTGCTTCTGATATGTCAGCGGGCACCGATCAGGTGCAGGAGATACCTCTTTCAGAGCTTTATGAGTTCAAAGGACACCCTTTTAAGGTGTTGGATGATGAAAAGATGCAGGAAACAGTGGAGAGCATCCGAAACTATGGTGTGCTTATGCCCGGTATTGCAAGACCAAGAGAAGAGGGCGGTTATGAGATAATCGCCGGACACCGCAGAAAACATGGCTGTGAGCTTGCAGGTCTTTCCTCCATGCCTATGTTTATCAGAGATTACAATGATGATGAAGCTACGGTGATTATGGTAGATACTAATATCCAGAGGGAAGATATTCTCCCAAGTGAAAAGGCTAGAGCCTATTCCATGAAGTATGAAGCCATGAAGCATCAGGGCAAAAAGGGAAATGGAAGCAGTCTTGATGAAGTGGGAGAAGCAGCCGGAGAGAGTGGCAAGACGGTTCAGCGTTATATATGGCTTGCACGGCTGTCAGATGAATTGCTGGATATGGTTGATAAGAAAAAAATCGGTCTGGTACAGGGGGTTGACATATCTTTTCTGACAGAGCAGGCACAGGAATGGGTGCAGTTCATTCTTGAAGAAACGGGTGCAGCTATCTCGACTACCCAATCATCAAAGTTAAAGGAATATGGGAAAAACGGCGAGTTGACTCTGCCAATGGTAAGACTGATATTGACGGAGGAAAAGCCAAAGGAAAGAAAAGTTACAATTAAGGCTGATAAAATCAGCAGATATTTTACGGAGGATTATTCCAGTGAAGATATAGAAAATATTATCTATCAGCTATTGGAAGAATGGAACACCGGAAAGGCGTCGAATAAGCAGTAAAGGAGGCACGGTAAAGTGGGCGATACAATAAACTTTGATTATTACTACGGAATTGAAGCAGAGCAGTTCTCTTTTTATCGTGTTCCCCGACTTTTGATTAAAGACGAGAGATTTAAGGGGCTTAGCAGTGATGCTAAGCTCCTCTATGGGCTGATGCTTGACAGAATGTCATTATCCATGAAAAACGGCTGGTTGGATGATGAAAACAGGGCTTACATCATTTATACGGTGGATGCCATTATGGAAGATTTGGGATGTGCAAAGGCAACCTGCGTTAAGATTATGAAAGAGCTTGATACCGAAAACGGAATCGGTCTGATTGAAAAGAAACGCCGTGGACTTGGAAAGCCGGACATAATTTATGTGAAGAATTTTTCTACAATTACTGATGCACAGACAGAAGAAAAGTCCGATAATGCTGATAAAACCACAGAAGTTCAAAAACTGAACCTCAAGAAGTCTAATATGCATACTTCCAGAAGTTCAGAAATTGAACTTCAAGAGGTTCAGGATTTAGAACACCAGAAGTTCACAATGCAGACTTCAAGAGGTTCAGAAAGTGAACTTGCAGAAGTTCATAAAGCAGACCCTATTTATACTAACTATAATCAAACTAATCAGAGTTATACTGATATAAGTTATACCAATCCTATCAATCAATCTGGTAATGAGAGTAGGTCAGAAAAAAAGATTGATGTGATGGATGATGTTAATGCATACATAGAACTGATTAAGGATAACATCGAATATGAGCATCACATGAAGTATGATGACTGGCAGAACAAGGCTTTGTATGAGGAACTTTTTGAGGTTATCTGTGAGGTTGTATGCGTAAAACGTACAACGATCCGGATTGCAGGGGAGGATTATCCTTATGAGCTTGTAAAATCAAAATTCCTGAAGCTGAATAGTGGACATTTGGAGTATGTGATTGGCTGTATGCATGATACAAATACAAAAATAACCAATATCAAGGCATATATGGTTACTACTCTTTATAATGCACCCTCAACGATGAACCATTATTATCAGCAGGAGGTGCAGCATGATATGTACGGAGGTGGCTGGCATGAAAAAGGCATTGTTTAAAATAATTATTCCGGTATGCGTTCTTGTTCTGTGGATGATTACCTGTTATCCGGTTTGCAATAAAGAAGATGGGTTTGATTATTTCCTTTATTGGATTTTGGTAGGATGTCCCTACGGTATCAGAAAAATGTGTATGTTTCTTGTGCCAAAGAATTTTGGAATTGCAGGAAGTATGGGAATACTGGCATTGAATTGTATCGTTGGAGGTCTGATTGGTGGTATTATTGTTCTTGTGAGGATTATCGTTATATTTACGGAGATAATAAAAGTATTAGCAGGACACTTCTGGACACAATGTCCAAAGGAGTAAAAAAGGGCAACAAAAAAGGCATTGTCAATCAATCATAAACAATACCTCTACTTGTCATCTGGAACATATTCCATAATATCTTCAATCCGGCAGTCAAGTATCTGACATAGCCTGTTCAGAATAATGGTCTTTACCACCATATTTTGCCGGAGTCGCTGAAGCTGTGCTTTGTCAATGCCGTAATCTTTAATGAGCTGGTACTGACTGATGTTCTTAGCCTTAAGCGTTTGCCAAAGTGGATCATATTTAATCATACAGGCAACTCCTTTCCTACCTTGTATTTTAATGGCAGGGAACTTATAATAATATGGTGCGTGTAAGCACCATAAAGTATGTAAATGGTAAAGACAAAAATGGTTTATTTCTGGAGATTGAGGATATAGATGCAGGTAGTGTGGTTTTGAAACAGGAGGATGGTTAATTGTGAAAGAAATATACATTACAGACAGTGAAAGGGAAAAATGCAGAAAGGTTGCAGATGCTTTTGCAGAGCTGTATGAGATTGAGAATATACTTGTCGTGGATGCTGGAAGATACGGTTTTGTCAAGTTACAGTATTATAGACCGCCACAGGGTTTTGAAGATGCAATTACCTTTACGGATAGTCGGAGCATGTTTGAAAACTTGTGGGAGGAATGGTTTGACACGCAGCTTTTTCTTCTGGCAAAAGGAACACCGATGGCAGGAATGGGATATAATGAGATATTCCGGTGTCTGCCAAAGGAGAAACAAGAGGAACTTATGAATAGAAAAGCCGGATTTGCAAAAACGGCAGGAATAGAATAATTGAGAAACAGCGTCAGGGCAGTTATGGATTGAAAAATTTGTAACTGTCTTTTTTTAATAAGTTCAAGACTATGCTATAAAAAATATATATAAAAACTGTGGTTTATGATATAATAAGCATGCCCTACCCTGCTCAGCTGAGAGGCTGGGTTGATAAGAGGTCTACGGACGGAGTGAGGGCTAAAATTCTATCAGTATAGCGAGGTGATTGCTGTCATGAGTAAAATTGGGAATGGTGCAACTGTTATTAGCTTTGTGGTAATGATATTGTCTGAAATTCTTGGTTCCAAAGTGGTAGCCCCTCTGCTGTGCGGGGTGTGTTATGAGAAATAAGAAGAAAAAGAAATACAATAAGTTTTTTAGCTATATTGGTCAAGATAGAAGTGATAGAAATTTCAGTTATAAGGATTTTTCATATAGTGAATCCTACAATACAAGGTTTACACGTTCACGATTTATGGGGAACGATTTTCATAGAGCACATATAAAATATTGTGGCTTTAATGGTTGTATTTTCAAGTTTGTTGAATTTAAAAGCGTAAATTTTCGTGGATGCAGATTTATGGGTGCAACGTTTGAAAATGTGGTATTTTATAACTGCTCTTTAAGTAAAACCCATTTTAAGGGAGCAATATTTAAGAATGTATACTTTGTGAATACAGGCATAAAACAAGTATATGGTTTGAATGTAGATGATATAAATATTGTGAATGAAAAAAAAATCGAGATAGAACTAGAAAGAGATTTGCAAGAAACCATAAAAGCATGTGAAAAAAATGAGTATATAGTAAAATCAAAAACAATTGTTTCGAGTGGTGGAAAAATTAACAAGTTGTCAATTAAAAGACTGTTAGATGTGTATGAGGAAAAGGTTATTATAAATGCATTACAAATGGCAATAAAGGGAATTGATAAAGAATTTAGTAGTTTGAGTTACTTTGTTCCTTATTTAGAGAGAGCAAAGAAAAATATGTAGGCAGCGTTAGGGCAGTTATAAGTCGAAAGATTTGTAACTGTCTTTTTATTACTTTTGGACATTGTGTCCAAAGGTGGAAGGAGGATGTGAAATATGGAGTCTATGAGAGATATTAACAGAATAATGGAAAGAGAAATTGCAAAGGGCAGTTGTCCATTAAAATTGGAGCATATAGAGTTTGGGGATTATTCTTATCAGGAGATAGCATCATCTGACAAGATGAATGAGGTATTATCATATTTGCTGCGTATAGGAGCTTTTAGCCAATATGCAGGAAAGACTATTATTAATAATGTTTATATGGATATGAAAGGTAAGAAGCTGGTATTTAAGAGGACAAAATCTGCCATAGAAAGAAACAATATATTTAATAGCATTAAAAGATATACAAGGAAGTTGAAGCCGGAGTATAATGGAGATGTGTATTTGGAAACCGTTAGGTGTTATTTTTCTATACCGCAAGAAAATTTGGAGAAGTGCCGATATACATATCAGGGAGCAGAAACATACGCTTTTCTTATGTCGGATAAATACATCTTGGCATTATTTACGCATTGTTTAGTTGCAAGAAAAGAGGATGCTTGTAAGTATTTTTATATAGAAGGCTTTACGGAAAAAGAGTATGGAATGGTGACAATGGAAAATGTAAAGAATGTTTTGTTTCAGGTATTGTTATTTGACAATATTGATAGAGTTAATGAAAAATTAGAGGTTAATCTTATTTCCATTTTTTTATTAAAATAAATGTGAGTATAGGGTTTCCGGTATTAGATGTACGACAGGAAAATGTTTAAATTTTACATAAAATGGAGGTCGATAGTAATGGGTAAGCAGAGGTTGTTTATATCATATTGTTGGAAAGATGGAAATACATATGCAGACGAATTAGAAACACAGTTGAAAGATACTTTTGATGTAAAGCGTGATAAATCACAGCTTATTGCGAATGATAATCTATATGACTTTATGGCAGAAATTGCAAATTGCGAGAATGTGATTATTGTTCTGACAGCAGAATATGTTAAGTCGTTAAATTGTATGCTTGAAATGTCCTATCTAGTATCGCAAGATGAATGGGGAATGAAAGCAATGGTTTTAGTTATTGATGATTCTTTGTATTCTATTGAAAGAAAATTTGAAGTGATGAATTATTGGATATTGCGCCAGAAAAATAATCATGCTTCTTTGAAGGACGCAGATTTTGGAAAAGCATTGTGGGAAGAGGAAAAAGAATATATTGACCTGATTTGTGAGAATATGGAAAAATTTTTTGAAGGTCTTTCTAGAAGAAAAAATCCTAGTCAAATTGCGATTGTGAATGAGGTAATTAAGAAATCACAAAGAAGCCAAGAGCAAGAGCATGAGATGAGGGAGTGTGTGGTAAAAGGAGAGGATTTAGTAAAGGAGTTTCTTGCTGTGAACGGAAATATGACGATAAATGAATTGTCAGAGAAAATGAATCGAACCAGAGCAGCAACAATGAGATATATTTCAAATTTATCGAAAGAAGGAGTTATAGAACGAGTTGGTGACGGAAAGAATGGAAAATGGGTATTAAAAAAGAGTGGTAAATAGAAAACAGCGTCAGGGCAGTTATAAGTCGAGAGATTTGTAGCTGCCCTTTTTTTATTGCTTTTGGACACGATGTCCAGAAGCGGAAAGGAGAGTTATGAGGTATTTATTACATCGGCTGTATGTTCCACCTTAGCGGAGCATACGCACATGGAAATGCAGATCGGAGGTACTTATGCAAGAGGAAGTAACGCAGAAAACAATCGCTCTTGTAATTAAGACCGCTAAATTGGATGCCAACGTCTTGAAGGCTGCAATGCGGATGTATCTGAACCACCGCAGGCAGAAAGCACAGAAAACGCATGGTAAAACTTCTGTGAAAAAGCTGGTTGGCGAAGGCGTGGGAGTTTCGTCTATCGAAGTGACGGACGGCAATATCAAATCCTTTGAGCGGGTAGCTCGTAAATATAATGTTGATTTCGCCGTCAAGAAAGACAAGACAACGGCCCCGCCGAAATATGTGGTATTTTTCAAGGGCAGGGATGCCGATGCAGTAGCACAGGCATTCAAGGAATTTGTTTATGGTAATGAGAAACGAAAGAGCAGAACTTCCGTAAGGGAGAAACTGAAACGCTTCAGGGATGCAGTATCACAGAATAAGAACAGAGAACGGAGCCGGGAAAAGAATAAGGACAGGGGGCAGAGCCTTTGAGTAACATCATTGAAGGCATAACCAAAGACCTGAAGGCTATCCCGAAAAATTTGAAAGCAAAAGCAGGCGGTATGGATACCAAGAAGCTGGTGCTTTTGAATCTGCCCTATATCTTTGTTGGATATTTCTGTGATAAGGTTGCATGGATGTGGAGAGTATCAGAAGGTACAAATGCTTCTGATAAGATGATGGCAGTCATGAACCGTTTTGATAAGCTGTTTGCCAATCCTTTGCCCAGCTTCCACCCAAGAGATTTACTGATTGGTGTGGCAGGCGGCATAGCGCTCCGCCTTGTGGTGTATTACAAAGCCAAGAATGCCAAGAAGTTCCGGCAGGGTGTAGAATACGGTTCCGCAAGGTGGAGTGCATAATTTTAAGTGTAAATGACACATACATGGACGCACAGGAGGTTATGCACATGACTGATTATAGCAAAATTACAGCCCTTTACTCCCGCCTTTCCGTGGGCGACGAGGACAGGGACGGCGGCGAGAGCAACAGCATACAGAACCAGAAAATATTTTTGGAGAACTATGCCAGAGGGCAGCACCTAACCAATATCCGGCACTACATTGACGATGACGAGAGCGGCAGGTTTTTTGACCGTTCCGCCTACTCCCGCATGATGGACGACGTGGAAAACGGGAAAATCGGTGTCTGCATTATGAAAGACCTTACCCGCTGGGGGCGCGACTATCTCCAGGTCGGCAACGCGATGGAGATATTCAGACGGAACAACGTGCGTTTTATCGCGGTCAACAACGGCATAGACAGCGAGAAGCCCGACACATTGGAGTTTGCGCCCTTTATCAACATCATGTCGGAGTGGTACGCAAAAGACATCAGCAAGAAAGTGAAAACGGGCATTAAGACCAAAGGCATGAGTGGAAAGCCGATTGTCACCGAAGCCCCTTACGGCTATATGAAAGACCCGGACAACAAGGATTTTTGGATAATCGACGAAGAAGCCGCCGAGGTTGTCCGTTTGATTTTCCGTCTGTTTATCGGCGGGAAGAACCGAAACCAAATCGCCGTATATCTGACACAGGAGCAAATCCCTACCCCCACTTTCTACATGAAAGACCGCGGGCGGGGAACCTGTAAAAATAAGACGCTGGGCGAGGATAACCGCTGCAAGTGGAACAAAGCCACCTTGACCAATATCCTCACACGGCAGGAGTATTGCGGCGATGTGGTCAACTTCAAGACTACAAAGCATTTCCGGGATAAGCATAACCACTATGTAGACCGGAGCCAGTGGCACATCACAGAAAATGTGCATGAGCCGATTATCAGCCGCAGCGATTTTGAAACCGTACAGCGGATTTTGGAAAACGCACCCGTCAGACGCCCCAACGGGGACGGGGAAATCCACCCTCTGTCCGGCTTGCTTTTCTGTAAGGACTGCGGCGCAAAAATGCACATTCGTATTGATTACCGGAACGGCGGCAAGCGGCACGTTGCTTTTTGCAGCGAGTACCACAAGGGAAAAGCCAAGAACCCCAAATGCAATTCCCCTCACATCATGGACGCGGATTTGCTCATGCAGACCATCGCGGAAGTGCTGAAGAAAATCGAGGACTATTCTATCAGCAACCGGGCAGAGTTTGAAGCCTTAGTGAAAAAGAACCTTGCCATGCAGCAGACCGACCAGACCAAGAAACAGCAGAAGCGTATTCCGCAAATCACGACGCGCCTTGAACAGATTGACAAGGTGCTGAATAAGCTCTATGAGGACAACGCCCTCGGCACAATCCCGCAAGACCGTTATGAGCAGATGTCGCAGAAGTATTCGGAAGAATACTACGCGCTGAAAGCGGAGCTTGCCACGCTCCAAGAGCAGCTATCCGCTTACGAGAACGCGGGAGGACGGGCGCAGAAGTTTTTGAAGCTGACGGAACGCCATGCTGCCTTTACCGAGCTTACCCCCGCCATTCTGGGCGAGTTTATCAGCCGGATTGAAGTGCATGAGCGCGACCAGAAAAGGGCGAGATACGCAATCCAGCACATCAGCATATATTTCAATTATATCGGCAAGTTTGAGAACGAAGTGACACAGCTTGCAGAGCCGACCGAGCAGGAAATCCGGCAAATGCGGGAGGAAATCGAAGAAGCCAAAAAGGAAAAGAGCCGCGCCTACCACCGCAACTATTCAAGGGAATACCGAGCGCGAAACCTTGAAAAGCAGCGGGAGTATGACCGCATGAAAGCGCGGGAATACCGGGCAAGGCGAAAGGCACAGGCAGCCGCACAGCCCGCACAGTAAAACAGAATAACCGTCAACCAAGAGGGATTTTCCGAACTACGGGAAATCCCTCTTTTGCGCCCAAAGAAAGGAGCCGCCTATGGCAGAACAGACCCCCGACAGCATCATCACGACCCAGAGGAACGGGCAGACCATTGTTGCGGAGTTATTTTTCAATCACAGCAGCACAGAAACATTCCGCGACAAGCTGCTCAAACTGGTGCTTGCCGACAGCTCGCGTTTATCCGCGTCTGACGGTCAAGAGCCGGAAAAAACAGAAATCTTGCGATAACAGCCGCCCCGACGATACACTCCCCGTCCGGGCGGTTTCTATTTGAAAATCCTCATTTTCCCCAAGTCAAGAGCCGGGAAAAACACCCGAAAAATGCCCCTATTGCGTAACAGGGGCGCAGAAAGGAGAGTTTATGAGAACAGGGCTTACGAAGCAGGAAAAGACTACCGACATTTGGTTTGACGAGAAAGAACCGCTTATCCATATCCGCACCCACAACACCGACTTAAAGAAGCGGCTTGCCGCCTACGCCGGACAGCACCCCGACCAGTGCCGCCAGACCGACGCAGACCCCGAAACGGGCTGCATGGAGTTTGAGATTGCAAAGGGGCGCTTCTCTTTCCGTCTGACCGCCCCATACAACGAGGAACGGCGGGAAGCTGCGCGGCGGTCTGCCAGAGAAAACAAGGCCACTGACAGGCTGAAATGAGGTGGATTTATTCATAACTATGTGCTATGATATTTATAGATAGTGAAACTTCCTTTCAATTTTTTCGTCTATACAAGTAACAGAGAAGAACAGGAGGCTTGTTCCATGAGAAAAAAGAGATTGATGATTGCAATAGCTTGTATCATTTTAGTAGGTATCGCGGTAATCGTATTTTTTTCACAACAGGGGAAAAAACCGTATAAGGATTTGGACGCAGCGCAGATTGTTTCCGCTAAAGTGTTATTAACACCGCCAGACAAAACGATTGAGATTGAAAATATCCAAGAATTAGTTGAATATTTGAATGATGTTGTTGTCTATAATGAGGATAATTCTTACACAGAGTATGCTGGACAAGGCGTTGTTTTTACCTTGACTATGGTAGACGGTACACAAACAGATATTATGGCGTATAACCCATTTATTGTCATTGACGGTATCGGTTATAAGACAAAATATGAGCCATGTGAAGCACTCAACAGCTATGCAAATGAATTACTAAACTCTGGGACTGCCAATATAATTTTGGAAGAACCGCCCACATTAAGCGTTGTGAGTGACGAAACCGCTATCGGTGCAGTATTAGGAACTTATTCGTGGCAAAAAACAAATATTGACGGAACTGCTGAAAGCACAATAGCTGATAGCCCACACCCGTTAGAGTGCAAGGATCTGTTGTCCCCGCCATTTGAAACAACAGAAACAACAGCTACATTAAGATTTACAGAAGACCCAGATACAATTTTAAGTGTGCAGTGCTGGAGTGACGAACATTGGGGAGAGCCTGCTACAAACAGCGAAGATGTAACTATTGTTGGAAACGTACTCACTCTTAAACTGGGCGGATATATTTATGAAGTAACAGCTGAATGGAATACTGAAAATGGCTATGGCGGAACAGCAAGCTATTTTATATATTTGAAAACAGCAGACTAAAATTGAATAGCCACCCACAAGGGCAGCCGAGAAAATCGACTGTCCTTTTTCTATGCTTATGAGCAGAAAGGAGCGCCCAACCATGACAAAGCCAAGAGAGAAAACCCGCGAGGAGTTGCAAGCCGAGATTGAGGACGGAAAGAAGAAAATCCGGCAGTTTGAGAACCGAGAAAAGATGTTGCGTCAGAAGCTATCCAAAGAGGAACGCAGAACGCGCAGCCACCGCCTTATTGTCCGGGGCGCGGTCTTTGAAAGCATTGTGCCGGAAGCAAAGAACATGACCGACGAGGAAGCTGCCGCGCTTCTCCGGCTTGCATTAACGAGTGAGCCAGCGCGGGAGTTTTTGAAAAAACGAGCCGAAAGCGGGAACGCCGAATAAATCCCTTAGGAACTAAGGGCGCACTTATACACCCTTGCGGGCGTGTGCGCTCTGCCGAGGGCTTATCTCCGCACAGGGAACTTTCCCCGCGCTCCGATATGGCGGCTTTGCCGCAACAAGGGGCTGCACCCCTTGCGCCGCTTCGCGGCTATCCCTGCACACCCACAAAAACAGTACACCCGCCTTTGGCGTCTGTACCATTTTTGCGGGTTTTATTATCCTATCCGGGAGGTGATACCCATAGCCATTTACCATTGGAACATCGGCATTGTGAGCCGAGGAAAAAGCAAATCAGCCGTTGCCGCAGCCGCCTACCGAAGCGGCGAAAAGCTGACAAACGAATGGGACGGAATGACCCATGACTACACTCGCAAAGGCGGCGTTGTCCATACAGAAATCATGCTGCCGCCCCACGCACCGCCCTCATTCGCTGACCGTTCAACCTTGTGGAACAGCGTGGAGCTTTACGAGAAAGCCGGGAACGCCCAGCTTGCGCGTGAGATTGACGCAGCACTCCCCATAGAATTATCCAGAGAGGAACAGATCCGGCTTGTCCGGGAATACTGTTCCTCTCAATTTGTTTCCAGAGGAATGTGTGTGGATTTTGTTATCCACGACACCAACAGCGGCAACCCCCATTGTCATATTATGCTTACCATGCGCCCCCTTGACGAGCGCGGCGCGTGGGCGGCAAAGTCCAAAAAGGAATATGACCTTGATGAAAACGGTGAGCGTATCCGCTTGCCAAGCGGCAGATACAAAACCCACAAAGTTGACCTTACAGGCTGGAACGACAAGGACAACACCCTCTTGTGGCGCAAGGCATGGGCTGACTTTACCAACGACTTTTTGGAGAGGAACGGAAGCCCGGAGCGTATCGACCACCGCAGCAACGCCGAGCGCGGCATTGACGAGATACCCACCGTCCACATGGGCGTGGCGGCTTGCCAGATGGAGAAGAAAGGTATCGCCACCGAGAAAGGCGAACTGAACCGAAATATCCAAAAGGCAAACCGCCTTATCCGGGAAATCCGGGCGCAGATTGGGAAGCTCAAGGAATGGATTGCCGACCTGTTCAAAGCGCGGGAAACCGCCCCGGAACAGCCGCCGCAATCCCCCAACCTTGCAAATCTGTTGATGAAGTATTTGAGCGTTCAGAGAGAAAAGAGCCGGAAGTATTCGCAAAGTTGGCAGCACCAACACGCAGCCGACGAACTGAAAACCATAGCGGCAGCGGTCAACTATCTTTCCGAGCATGGTATCTCTAATCTTGACGAGCTGGACGCTTCTCTTTCCTCTGTCAGTGATAGAGCCTATTCAATCCGGGAGGGAATGAAAACCACCGAGCAGCGCATGAAAGAACTGCAAAAATTCATGGAGTACGGCAGAAATTATCAGACCTACAAGCCCATACAGGACGAGTATCGGCAAATCCGCTGGAAAGGAAAACAGGAGAAGTTTGCGGAAGCCCGTCGCGCCGAGCTTACCCTATGGGACGCGGCAAACTGCTATCTCCATGCAAATCTGCCGAAAGGAACAAAGACCTTGCCTATTGCGGAATGGGAACAGGAATATGCTGACCTCAAAACACAAAAGGACAGCGATTATACCAAACTGAAAGAGACCCGCGCCGAGGTTGCCGAGCTTCAAAAAATCCGCAGGTGCGTGGATATTGCACTCCGCGCCGACCAACCGGAGCAGATGCAGAGCCGTACCAAACGGCAGGAACAGGAGCGATAAAGAAAAGGACGGGCAAGCTACTTTGCCTGTCCGTCCTAAATGTTTTCTGATAAAATGGACGCTATTGATCCCTAATATTAAAACCAACTTGCTCTTTCGTCCCTAAATTCGGGCTGGTCACTATGCTCATAAGGATTATAATTATTCAAATTGCAACCAAACTCTTTCAATGATTTTATTTTATTATCCTTTGTCCATTCAACCAGCGAAATTCCATCAAATTCCTCTATGCTCCCATTGTTCATTTCATTTTTGAAATACCACTCCACAATCGTCTGATTTCCTTTGTGGAAAAATTGTTTGATTTCCCAAGCAACGACTTTGCCACGAGTATTCCATTCCTGAAACCAGTGTTTTACGATTTGACGGTTATTATATTTTGGACACCAACTTTCAGTATAAATTACATCTTCTGCAAAAATATCATCAATACCTAAATCCTGTTTTGTAAGCCACATTTCAAACCATAAGTGAATAATTTTTTCTCTTTCATTCACAATCCAGCACCTCACTAACTTCCGATTTTTCGGTTTCATTCTACATCAAAACTATGAACAATTCAACCACAGAAAGAGAGGTATCAACTATGTATTACACCCAAGAACAAATAGACCGCGCCAACCAAGCCGACATTGTTTCTTTCCTGCAATCACAGGGCGAGCAGCTTACCCGTGCCGGAAATGAATACCGCTGGAAGCGGCACGACAGCTTGACTATCCGGGGAAACAAATGGTACAGGCACAGCCAGAGCAAGGGCGGCGGCCCCGTTGATTTTGTCATGGAGTTTTTCGGCAAGAGCTTTACCGAAGCCGTAGAACTTCTCACAGGAGAAAAGGGAGCCGCACCGCCGCCGGACAGACCTTGCCCCGCGCCCATTTCTGACTTCCGACTACCGCCCCGCAGCACCGACAACCGCATAGCGAGGAACTACCTCACAGCAGCCCGCCGCATTGATGAAGATGTGTCGGGCTTTTTTCTTTCCAATGGCGACATTTACGAGGAAGCCGCCCACCATAACGCCGTATTCGTCGGCAGAGATGAAAGCGGCATACCGCGATACGCCCACCAGCGCGGTACAGCCGGGAGCTTCCGGCTTGATGTGAAAGGCAGCGACAAAGCCTTTAATTTCTCCTATCGGGGCGAGGGCGAAAGATTGTTTGTCTTTGAAGCCCCGATAGACCTCTTATCGTTCCTCTGCCTGTTCAAAAAGGACTGGCAGAAGCAGAGCTACCTGTCATTGGGCGGCGTGGGAGAAAAAGCCCTGCTCCGCTTTCTCTCTGACCGTCCGAACATCAAGATCGTTTACCTCTGCCTTGACAACGACAACGCCGGAAACGATGCTTGCAGCCGCCTTGCAGAGCTTGTGCCGGAGGGCTTGACCGTCAACCGCCTTATCCCTCTTTTCAAGGATTGGAACGAGGTATTGCAGCACCGGGCAGAAATCACAGACGGGAAGTATTTGCGGGAAGCAATCTACGGCTTGAAAGAGCCGCCGCAGGAAGAAACCGTTGAGATTATCCGCATGAGCGAGGTTGACACACAGACCGTTGAATGGCTATGGGAGCCGTATATTCCCTTTGGGAAAGTAACCATTGTGCAGGGCAATCCCGGCGAGGGCAAGACCACTTTTGCCCTACGCCTTGCCGCCGCCTGCACCACTGGGGGAACGCTGCCGGGAATGAAGCCCCTGCCGCCATTCCAAGTGATTTATCAGACCGCCGAGGACGGGCTGGGCGATACCGTCAAGCCGCGCTTGATAGAAGCCGCCGCAGACCTTGACCGGGTTCTTGTGATTGATGAAGCAAAACGGGAGCTTACCCTCTCCGATGAGCGCATAGAAAAGGCAATCACGCAGAACGGGGCGCGGCTGATTATCCTTGACCCCATACAGGCGTACATGGGCGAAAAAACCGACATGAACCGGGCAAACGAAGTGCGCCCCATGTTCCGCCGCCTTGCCGATGTTGCCGAGCGTACCGGGTGCGCCGTTATCCTTATCGGACATCTCAACAAAGCTGCCGGAGGGCAGAGCGCATACCGGGGCTTAGGTTCTATCGACTTCCGCGCCGCAGCAAGGAGCGTCCTGCTGATCGGGCGCGTGAAGCGAGAACCGAATGTGCGCGTTATCGTCCATGACAAATCTTCCCTTGCGCCGGAGGGAAAGCCCGTTGCCTTTTGCCTTGACCCGGAAACGGGCTTTTCGTGGGTAGGCGAATACGACATCACCGCCGACGAGCTGCTGTCCGGCGCGGGCGGCAACAATGCCACAAAAACCGAACAGGCTGAAAGGCTGATACTTGACCTGCTTGCAGACGGGAAGGAGCTTGCCAGCGAGGACATTGTAAAAGCCGCAGCCGAAGCCGGAATATCCGAGAGGACGGTACAGAACGCCAAGCGCAGCATGGGCGGCATTTTGGGCGCAAGGCGCATCGGCGGTCAATGGTACAACTTCATCAAGAAGAAGCCACCCGAACCCGCAAGCTGAAAGTGCAAAACGCAGACCCTTTGCACTTTGCACTTTCGCACTTTCACGATAATTTGCGTCAATAACTTAAAAAAACACTTGACAAAACGCTTCATGGGGAACGGAAAAAGACATCAAACCGTTTGTCGATCCGAAGTTTGAAAACAACGTGATTTTGACCGGGACGGAGTTTCTCACGATGAATACCCGCCCGAAAATTCCCGCAAATGCCCGAAATCTGAATTGCTGTATTATCGGCTCGTCCGGCTCCGGCAAAACCCGCTTCTGGCTCACGCCCCAGCTTTTACAGGCTCATTCCTCTTATGTGGTGGTCGATCCCAAAGGCGGTGTGCTGGGACAGGTCGGGGGTTTCCTGCAAAAACGCGGGTACAAAATCAAGGTATTCAACAGCATAGATTTTTCAAAATCCATGCACTATAACCCGCTGGCGTATATCCGCAATGAGGCCGATATTCTGAAATTCGTGGATGCCCTGATTTCCAACACAAAGGGCGAAGGCAAGGAAGGCGATCCATTCTGGACGAAATCGGAAACGCTTTTGTACTGCGCCCTGATTGCCTACATCATTTTCGAGGGGCCTGCCGAGGATCGGAACATGAACACCCTTGTGGATATGATTTCTGGCATGGAGGTCAAGGAGGATGACGAGGATTTTATGAACGCGGTGGACTATATGTTTGCCGGGCTTGAAAAGCGCAAGCCGGATTGCTTCGCGGTCAAACAGTATAAAAAGTACAAATTGGCCAGCGGTGTTGTATGCTCTAAAAGACTTCTTAATCAAGCGGTTGGGAAGTCTCTTAGAACACACAACCTAAAACCGAAGAAAGGAGCGCAAGTTATGAGAAAAAATGAGAAAATCACAGCTCTGTACGAACGACTGAGCCGTGATGACTTTGGCAAAGATGATGACCAACAGCGTGAGAGCAATTCCATATCCAATCAAAAGGCTATGTTGGAGGAGTTCGCCGCACGGCAGGGCTTTACAAACATTGTCCATTTCACGGACGATGGCATTAGCGGCACCTGCTTTGACCGTCCCGGATTTTTGGCAATGATGAAAGAGGTTGAAGCCGGGAATGTGGAGTATTTGTGCATCAAGGACATGAGCCGCATGGGTCGTGACTATCTGAAAGTTGGTCAGATTATGGAAATCCTGCGTCAGCGTGGCGTTCGCCTTATCGCCATCAATGACGGCGTGGACAGTGCCAGAGGGGACGATGATTTTACCCCTTTCCGCAACATTATGAACGAGTATTACGCCAGAGACACCAGCCGTAAAATCCGTTCCACTTTCCAGTCCAAAGGCAAGTCCGGCAAGCACCTTACAGGCACGGTCATTTACGGCTATCTCTGGAACGAAGCCAGAGACCAATGGTTGGTTGACCCCGAAGCCGCAGAGGTGGTCAAGCGTATCTTTGCCATGACGATTGAGGGCTACGGTCCGTATCAGATCGCCAGCAAGCTGAAAGAAGAAAAAGTCCTCATTCCGTCCGCTTACCTTGCACAGCATGGCGAGGGCGTGAATAAGAACAAGACTTTCAAAGATGTGTACGCCTGGGGTTCTTCCACCATCTGCAACATTCTTGAAAAGCGTG
>NZ_QWGI01000070.1:0-3950 GCF_003435125.1 Clostridium sp. AM25-23AC
TAGAGCATGAACTCATGAATCGGGGTGGTTTTCGCCATATTCCGGTGAAGCTGATCATGCCCTAATTCATGTGCGCATACGATGCGCAGCATATTTTTATCAAGACTGTTATTCAGGAAAATAAAGCGATTTCGCTTAATCACCCGGTACATTCCCTTCAGGGAACCGAAATTTTCGCAAAGCATGACATTGATACCAAGCTGCCTTGCAATTTCAAAAGGGTCTCTGGAACCGCAGCGTTTTACCAGTTTCTCACCGACCCGTGAAAGCTGTTCCGCATTCATCATACCACCTCCAGTTTACAGTATAGCGAAAAGTGTGTACGATAAATATCACTGATCGGATTTTTTACGCCTCGTTTTCGGGGCGTATTTTTTATTGTTCTCTTTGGCAATCCAGTAGGCATCGGTCAGAGCTTTATAAGCTCCTTCGATGGCATCTTCGCTTAATTCGCCGCCAGCGAACATACCGGTCACTTCGCTGACCAGTTCTTCAATATCTTTCGCTGCTTTTGCGCCGCCTTTTTCATGAGCTTCTACGACATAGGTGCCGCTGCTTCCCAGCAGGTACTCGGAGCCTCTGACCTGTTACGGATGGCGTTTTTATGACAAGGATCAGGTAAAAATAGATACTTTCTGTGGTGTCTTTGATGTTTCGAGATCAGCAGCTGCTATCCGATTGGAACAACTGGGCTATCTGAACCGGAAAAAGGATTATGAATATCATGATCCATTGGAGGTGTGGCCATGAGTAGGAATATCAGAGTATCGGAACCATCTGCGGAAATGCAGATTAAAATCATCCGGGCAAAGGATGCGGTTGCTTCGCAAAAGCCCAGGACTGTCAGGTGCCCTTATCGCCGACACAATTCAATCTCGAACTGTCCTGCATCCTCCATGCCAGCACGGATTATCCTCTGATGGGCAGCGAGCCAAGCAAAGAGGAAGTCAAAAATGATCTTCTGAGCATTATTTTGGAGCTGTCTACGATTGCGAAGAAAATCTAATCGTGCTCTGCGTTTGGAAATGACAAAATAGAGATACTATACCATTGCAAAAAAGAAGTGAGCACGATATAATATGGATAAGAAGACAAAAGTCACCGCAATAGTGTGAAAATAGATTTTGGCTGTTTCCATAAGGAAGTAGATCGCGAGGCGTTATCCTCAGTGGCTGAAAACACAGATGTGTGATGCTTGCAGCAAGCTATTTGTATAAGCCGAAAGGCCGCAGAAATGCGGCTTTTCCTAAATACATGAGTTAGCCGAACCTAACTTATCAATGTGCGCGTGCCGCTTAGACAAATCTAACTATAAAAGGAGAGACAGCAATGCGAGAACACAAAAATTTCTGGGACAGAAATGCAGGTCTGTATGACTGCTTTATGCGAAAAGACAGGGCAGTATACGAGAAAATGTATGAGCTGATCTGTCCGGTCGTGAAAGACAAAACAGTGCTGGAGGTGGCTACCGGAACGGGACTGATCGCCAAGCACATCGTAAAAGCAGCGGCACACATCGAGGCGACGGACGCCTCTCCGGAAATGATTACAGAGGCCAAACGGGGGAATTACTCTGCGAAGCTGCGTTTTTCCATGCAGGATATGTTTTCTCTGCCATACGCGAGCAAATCATTCGATGTGGTAATCGTATCAAACGCACTGCACATTGTGCCTCAGCCAGAAAAATCACTGCGAGAGATCAAACGGGTGCTGAAGGATGACGGTGTGCTGATCGCGCCTACCTTTACGCACGCAGAAAACTCATTTCCTGGCAAGGTCAAAGCCTTTTTCATGAATCTGGCAGGCTTTCCTCTCCACAGCAAGTGGACGAGTGAAGAATACCTAAAATTTCTGCAACAGAATGATTGGACAGTGCGAAAAAGTGTTGTTCTAAAGGCCTCTTTTCCGCTGACCTATACGGAATGTGTGAAATCGGAGGTGTGATATGTCCTTCTTTGAAAACACCCGAAAGCCCGTAGGCTTTAGCGGGAAGATCATGGTTGCTATGATGAACTTTGGGCACAGCGCAATGGCAGCGTGGGGATTGCATTTTTTGCAGCCCGCCCCGGATGCCATGGTGCTGGACTGCGGCTGCGGCGGTGGAGCGAACATCAAAACGTTGCTGAAGCTGTGTCCCAAGGGCAAGGTGCAGGGCATCGACTATTCGGCAGTCAGTGTAGAAAAAGCGCGAAAGGTCAATGCAGGTGCCATTGCAGCAGGGCAGTGTACTGTGCAGCAGGCAAGTGTAGCAGAGTTGCCGTTTGAAGCGGAGCAGTTTGATGTGGTGACCGCATTTGAAACGGTCTATTTCTGGCCGGAGCTTGCGCAAAATTTCAGAGAGGTCTATCGGGTGCTGAAGCCCGGCGGGACTTTTTTCATCTGTAACGAAGCAAACGGCGAAACAGCAAAAGACGACAAATGGACGCGAATCATTAACGGTATGACCATCTATACGGATGCTGATCTGAAAGTGTATCTGGAGCAAGCGGGCTTTGGCAGGGTTCAGAGTCACAAAAATAAAAAGGGCTGGCTGTGCGTCACAGCGCAAAAGCGGTGAAATAGTGTAAGGAGGACGGAGCATGGAACGAAAAGAAGCAATCC
This sequence comes from Clostridium sp. AM25-23AC, assembly GCF_003435125.1. Taxonomy (NCBI): domain Bacteria; kingdom Bacillati; phylum Bacillota; class Clostridia; order Eubacteriales; family Clostridiaceae; genus Clostridium; species Clostridium sp. AM25-23AC. The sequence continues at coordinate 2,602 of NZ_QWGI01000070.1, forward strand.
GCGGTGCCTATCGGCTGACAGGCGGCAACAATTTTTATGATGGTATGATCACCTGCTCCACCCTGAGCGGGAAAGCGGTGTGCCGTCTTGTGTGGGACATGAACAAGGTGGAAAACGATGCCTATCTGGAAAAGGCACTGTCCGGCATCCCGGAGCATTTTTCTGGCAAGCTGCTGGAGGTGCCGGTGGGCACCGGCATTCTGACCATGCCGCTTTACAAGACGCTGCCAAAAGCGGACATCACCTGTCTGGATTACTCGGCAGATATGATGGGACAGGCGCAGGAAAAGGCAGACCGCCTGCACCTGAAAAATGTGACCTTCCGGCAGGGCGATGTGGGTGCACTTCCGTATGCGGACGGCGTCTTTGATATTGTTTTGTCGCTGAACGGCTTTCACGCGTTCCCGGACAAGGAGGCCGCTTATCGGGAGGTGTTCCGGGTCTTGAGGCCCGGCGGGACTTTCTGCGGCTGCTTTTATGTGAAGGGCGAGCAGAAGCGGACGGACTGGTTTGTCCGGCACATTTATGAAAAGACGGGGTTCTTCACACCGCCCTACGAGATGGCCTTCAGTTTGAAAAAACGGCTGGAGAAACGGTACGTAACCGTAACACTTGGAACAGTGAAGAGCATGGCATGGTTTGCCTGCCGGAAAGCAGAATAAGGAGAACAGGGATGGTCTTACAAACGATTCTGGAAGGCCTTGGGTTGGGAGTTCTGCTGGTTCTGATCTGCGCTGCGGGCATTCGTAAGGGGGCTGTTGGGATGGTGCATTTTTACAGCCCGGCGGTGCAGCAGCGGTGTGTGAAGCTGGGACTTATAACATACGAGAAAATGGTGCTGGCGGCAATGATGACTATTTTTACTCACTGAGGGAGGAACCTATGAAATACAAAATCGAGAAAAACACCGTGCAGGAGACGTTGATCCTCCCGCTGTATTCACGGAAGCTGTGTACGGAGTTGTATCCGAACCTTTACCGGGACGAAACGGCGGTGCGTCTGATCGACCAGATCGACTACGACTTTTCAGAGGCAGAGAAAAATTCCCGCAGCCTGATGCAGCGTTTCGGTGCGCTGGAGGTCGCCATGCGGCAGAATGACCTTGCCTTTGAAGTGCAGGCGTACCTGAAAAACCACCCCTGCGCGGCAGTGGTCAATCTGGGCTGCGGGCTGGATAACACCGGTAGAGCCTGCGACAATGGCAGATGCAAGATCTACAATCTGGACTTCCCGGATGTGATCGCCTTGCGGCAGCAGCTTCTGCCCGCCGGTGAGCGGGAGCAAAACATCCCCTGCGACCTGAAAGATCCCGCATGGTTTGACAAGATCGATGCCTCCGGCGGGGCGGT
>NZ_QWGI01000071.1:0-3902 GCF_003435125.1 Clostridium sp. AM25-23AC
TCTGCGTTACTTCCTCTTGCATAAGTACCTCCGATCTGCATCTTCCTGTGCGTATGCTTCGCTAAGGCGGAACATACAGCCGATGTAATAAATACCTCATAATTCTCCTTTCCGCTTCTGGACATCGTGTCCAAAAGCAATAAAAAAAGGCAGCTACAAATCTCTCGACTTATAACTGCCCTGACGCTGTTTCTTTTATAATCTGTTTCAAATCAGCAACTTCAAACTTACTTTGAAATTTTGATTACCAATTTCTTATTTTACATGCCCCCAACTTAATCAATTCACTATACTTTTCTTCACGTAACATTTCTTCAAGCTTTTCCCTCATATTCACTTCTTTTGAATCAATCTTCCTTGTATTAAATAGATTGATAATGAACTGTTCAACAACTTTATCATCTAAAGTTTGAATTTCACTTTCCCCAAATTTATAAAGAATGTAATAGTAAAAGATGCTATGTTCTCCTATATTTTCTCCATTTATCTTTATTTCATCACTTCCAATATTGTCCTCAACAAATCTTTTAAGCCCTCTCTTATGAATGACATCCGTATTTAATAAGTCTTGTAATTGATTTAGTACAAAATCAACCACATATTGATTACCACCATGAATTCCTGCCACTCCTTTACCCAATATATGACGAATATCTAAAACAAAGAGATTATAGTTAATATGTTGATTTTGGGGCATCATTACATGACATTGCAATCCCCCAATTTCCTGTGCCGGAAAATCAGTACTCTCACTCATTCCATTAATCATGTCTGAAACAATATCATTATAGTCATGAACACATAAACATTCACGCTCTCTATTTCCTGAACCATCAATGTTAATCTTTTGCAATATGCAATTATTCTCACAAAATGTTGGTATATGTTTACATACCTTTATATCATATACTGCAACTCCAAAAATATCCACTAATACACTAATGCCACCTTGATTATCAATATAAGCTAACATAGCATGACTTCCATCATGACAAAATTCGCTAAATTTGTCGAGTAGCATTTTATCTGTGACCATTTTTACAACTTGGTCATTGCCACCGTCTAGAATATAGGCTATTATATCTGAAAAATCCTCGTATTTATCTTCCACTTTATTTTTCAGACAATACCATTCATATGCGATCTTCGCCACTTGCCTATGCATCGCTTCACTAAAAAAGACCTCATACTTAAGTGGAATATGTGATTCTATCACTTGAGTATTTATATCTATTTGTTCAATATCGCCTTTATTAGTCTTTTTTGATTTTGCTATCTGTTCAATCTTTTCATACGGTCCAAATGCTGACTCATTATTCTCACTCCACAGAATTTTCTTGTTTATAAAATCATGTTCTTTGACCACCTTTTTATCATGATATCGTATCCCTGCAATCACATAATCTGCTTCATAAGTCGGAAAATGATTACTTTTTTTCGATTTAATATTTAAATAATTCAATAGAAAGGCTAATTTCTCAGCCACCTCTGATTCAAATTTTTTTGTCATTCCACTATTATGCTCCACATGACACACACACTTGTTTATTATCCTTGATGCGGTTAATGCATCTGGTATAATATCTGAATCAGACAAATCTTTGGAAGTTCCACAATAAATACATTTTGGTTCACCCATATTTTTTTCTCTCCCTTTCGTAACGCATAACTTTTTAATAATTATCAACAATATTATCTAAAATCACCGATAAAAAATCTGCATACATCATTCCATCTTTTATCTTTACATCATCCAGCATCAATGCCTGAAACAAAACATCACCCACATTCTCCAGTCTTACCATTTCATATTCTTTTTCAGTAAAACCTTCCACCTGCCAATCCTGCACAGCAGCTTCTTTTCTTGCCACCAGACAATGCGTATATAGTGCCATGATATATTTATCCGACATCAGAAAGGCGTATGTTTCGTTCCCCTGATATGTATATCGGCACTTTTCCAGATTTTCTTGCGGTATATCAAAATAACATCTGACCGTTTCCAAATATACATCTCCATTATACTGCGGCTTTAGCTTCTTTGCATACCTTCTGATTGTTGCAAATATATTATTTCTTTCCATAGCTGTCTTGGTTCTCTTAAATACGGGCTTTTTCCCTCGCAAGTCCATATAAACATTATTAAGGATAGTCTTTCCGGCATACTGCTTGTAATCACCTATCCGTAACAAATACGATAATACCTCCAGCAGTTTCTCCTTTGATGTTATCTCCTGATACGAATAATCTCCAAATTCAATATGATCCAGCTTCAAAGGGCAGCTCCCCTTCGCTATCTCACGCTCCATTACCCTGTTAATATCTCTCATTGATTCCATCTATATATCTCTCCTTCCCGCTTCTGGACATCGTGTCCAAAAGCACAAAAAAAGCAGCTACAAGTATTTCACTCATAACTGCCCTAACGCTGTTACCTGATTATTCTATTCCTGCCGTTTTTGCAAATCCGGCTTTTCTATTCATAAGTTCCTCTTGTTTCTCCTTTGGCAGACACTGGAATATCTCATTATATCCCATTCCTGCCATTGGTGTTCCTTTTGCCAGAAGGAACAGCTGCGTGTCAAACCATTCCTCCCACAAGTTTTCAAACATGCTCCGGCTATCCGTAAAGGTAATTGCATCTTCAAAACCTTGCGGTGGTCTATAATACTGTAACTTGACAAAACCATATCTTCCAGCATCCACAACAAGTATATTTTCAATCTCATACAGCTCTGCAAAAGCATCTGCAACTTTTCTGCATTTCTCCCTTTCATCGTCTGTAATGTATTTTTCTTTCACGATTAACCATCCTCCTGTTTCAAAACCACACTACCTGCATCTATATCCTCATTCTTCTGAAATAATCATTATCGTTTTTACCATTTGCATATTTTATGGTGCATACACGCACCATATTATTATAAGTTCCCTGCCATTAAAATACAAGGTAGGAAAGGAGTTGCCTGTATGATTAAATACGATCCCCTTTGGCAAACGCTTAAGGCTAAAAACATCAGTCAGTACCAGCTCATTAAAGACTATGGCATTGACAAAGCACAGCTTCAGCGGCTCCGGCAAAATATGGTAGTAAAGACCATTATTCTGAACAGGCTATGTCAGATACTTGACTGCCGGATTGAAGATATTATGGAATATGTTCCAGATGACAAGTAGAGGTATTGTTTATGATTGATTGACAATGCCTTTTTTGTTGCTCTTTTTTCTTTTACACCTTTGGACATTGTGTCCAGAAGTGTCCTGCTATTACTTTTATTATCTCCGTAAATATAACGATAATCCTCACAAGAACAATAATACCACCAATCAGACCTCCAACGATACAATTCAGTGCCAGTATTCCCATACTTCCTGCAATACCAAAATTCTTCGGCACAAGGAACATGCACATTTTTCTGATACCATAGGGACATCCTACCAAAATCCAATAAAGGAAATAATCAAACCCATCTTCTTTATTGCAAACCGGATAACAGGTAATCATCCACAGAACAAGAACGCATACCGGAATAATTATTTTAAACAATGCCTTTTTCATGCCAGCCACCTCCGTACATATCGTGCTGCACTTCCTGCTGATAATAATGGTTTATCGTTGAGGGTGCGTTATAAAGAGCAGTAACCATATATGCCTTGATATTTGTTATTTTCGTATTCGTATCGTGCATACAGCCAATCACATACTCCAGATGTCCACTGTTCAGCTTCAGGAATTTAGATTTTACAAGCTCATAAGGATAATCCTCCCCTGCAATCCGGATTGTTGTACGCTTTACGCATACAACCTCACAGATAACCTCAAAGAGCTCCTCATACAAAGCCTTGTTCTGCCAGTCATCGTACTTCATGTGATGCTCATATTCGATGTTATCCTTAATCAG
>NZ_QWGI01000072.1:0-266 GCF_003435125.1 Clostridium sp. AM25-23AC
CATGATTGAACGCTGGTTTCGTAGCTTCAAATATGAGGAAGCCTATCTTACACAGTATGCCAACATCCGGGAAGCGCGAGCGGCTATCAAAAGCTATGTACATACCTACAACTTTGAGCGCTGTCATTCAGCGATCAACGATCAGACACCCGCATCATATTATTATCCGGCACTGCTGATTGATCATGCTGCTTAACGGGGGCACCTCCCTAATTCAGCTACAGATATCGGTTCATTATAAAATGCTTGAATTTTTGTCTTGACAA
>NZ_QWGI01000072.1:276-3780 GCF_003435125.1 Clostridium sp. AM25-23AC
TAAAATGCTTGAATTTTTGTCTTGACAACTGAACCACTATACTGTTTGTAATTCCTCAAATTTTATGAAACTGAATTTACTAACCGTTTTATGTACTATTTCGATTTTACAAATTGGCTTACAGCCTGTAAGCCAATTTACTCAGATAATTTATATTCAATTTCTTCCACTGTTGGCAGACTGCTTTTTAATTCTTCACGAAGCACCTTTGTCAATTCGTATGCTGCAATCCCAATTGGCTGTGAAATGTCATCCAGTGCATATTCCGCAACAACATCATCCTTATCTTTACAAATAAGTAAACCAATTGTCGGATTATCCTGCTCCGATTTCATTTGCTTATTAACTGCTGTCACATAAAAATTCAATTTGCCTGCAAACTCCGGCTTGAATTTTTCTGTTTTCAATTCTACCACCACATAACAATGTAGCCGGACATGGTAAAAAAGCAAGTCCATATAGAAGTCACTTTCTCCCACATGCAAATGAACCTGTCTACCCAAATATGCAAACCCAGTACCTAATTCCAATAAAAATTGGGTTATTTGATTAATCAGTGCATCTTCCAATTCCTTTTCATCATACTCTTCTCTCAGAGTAAGGAAATCAAAGTTATACGGGTCCTTTAATGTCTGCTGTGCTAAATCAGATTGTGCCTCTGGGAGCTTCAATTGGAAATTACTAACTGCTTTTCCTTGTCGGTTATATAATCCACTATCTATTTGATGTTCTAATACGTTCCTGCTCCAGCCGTTATCCATTGTTTTCTGTACATAAAACAATGCCTCCTGTACGTTGTGGCACTTATACATGATTCGCTGGTTATGTCCCCAAGGAATGCTTTTTACCATATTTTCAATAAGTTCCATTCGGCTTACAGGCTGTAAGCCATTTTCCTCAGAATTATAAAACTTATACCAGTATCGTATACTCTTCAAGTTTTGTACCGAAAAACCTGACATATCAGGAAATGATTTTTGCAAATCCTTACTCATTGTTGCAAGAAAAGCATCACCCCATTTAGCATGTTTCTGCTTTGCAACAATGTCCCTTCCAATTCCCCAATATAATTCCAGCAATTCATAATTCACTTTAACTGCAGCTTTTATCTGACTCTGTTTTATCCGTTTTTTAATATCTTCTATCCATGCTTTGTACTCATCATTCACAACAAAGCCAACCTCTCTGTTTTCCACTAATATTCCTCCAATCAGTATTTCCTATCCATTACTTGTGTATTCCTACTTCTATTTCATTTTACATTTCATCAAATTTCTCCATGTGACATATCTATTATAATTATCATACTTAACGCCAAATTTTGTATCAAGCAGATTGCAATCACGGATTTGCATCTAATAATATGTGCTTCAATTTTATCCTTACCTTTTTTCAGTTATGCAATATGCTGCGGAACAACAAAACACTCATCCAACTGTTTATGTAAAAAGGAAAGTACAGTTTACAAGGGACTACACAGGGTAACGGTCTGACGGGAGGTGTGCCGCCCGTCAGATTTTCCATGTGATGTTCAAGCTGTCGCTTGTGGCGGCTATGGTGGTAATCATTAAATCCACCACCCGCCGCTTGTCGTCAAAGGATACATTCTCCCAAGTGTCGAGGTAGCCGGAAATCTGGCTGACCTGTTCCGGGCTAATGGCTTCCACCGTTAGTTCCGCTATCCTCGCCAGAAGTTCCTGCTTGCGCCCGTCCAGTTCTGCTATCTTCACATTCACATAGGAGAGCAGGACATTGTTTGCGCCCGTCAGCGTGTCAAGCAGCTTTTCAATCTCGCTTTCTACCTGTGCCAGTTCCAGCCGCTTTGCAGTCAGTTTCGGGGAGATTTTTGCAGCCTTGTTCCGACCTGTCAGCGTCTTAAAATCTTTCAGCTTTTTAACCATCGCCCCATAGACTACCGCTTCCAGTTCGTGCAGCTTCACGCACCCGCAGCCAGGACACGCCTTGCTGTCCGCATGTACGGTGCAGCGCAGGTAAAGAATACCGTTGGAGTGCGCCGACATGAGCGCATAGCCGCATTTCCCGCATTTGATTTTTCCCGCCATCCATGTGTTCCGGGCTTTCCTTGCGGGCTGGTAAGTGTGGCTGGCAAGCAGCTTCTTCCGGCATTTCAGCCACAGCTCCGATGGGATAAACCCCTCATGTGGAGCCAGTACCAGCGTCTGTCCTTGCAGGTGCTTGTGCTTATCCTCTGTATTCCCCTTGCCCTGATAGTAATAGCAGCCGTTTGTCCCGGCAAAGTCGGCGGCGTCATTGTAAATATCCGTCCCCTGGCTTTTGTAAAACTCGTATATGTCGAGGTCAGCCATGACATAAATCGGGTTTCGGAGAATAACGCTCAAAGTAGCCCTTGACAGCAGCCTGCCATGATAAGTACGCATACCGTCCGCCGTCAGCTTCTTTGTAATGTCATGCAGCGATACCTGCGGGTCAGCGTACATCTCATACATCTGCCGGACAAAGGCCGCTTCGGTTGGCTCTATTACCAGCTTCTTTGTGCGCACCCCGTCCATCACATAAGGCTCTGTCCGAAATCCGTAGGGCGTTTTGCCGCCCATTTTGAAGCCCCGCTGACAGCGGGAGTACCATGCGTCCTGCACCCGCTTCTGTATAGTTTCCCGTTCAAGCTGGGCGAACACGATACAGATATTCAGCATCGCCCGCCCCATCGGGGTGGAGGTATCAAACTTCTCCGTAGAGGACACAAACTCCACATTGTACTGTTGGAACAGCTCCATCATGTTGGCAAAGTCCAGAATGGAACGGCTGATACGGTCAAGTTTGTAAACCACGACCTTTGCAATCAAGCCCCGCTTGATGTCCCGCACCAGTTCTTGAAACTTCGGACGGTCTGTGTTCTTGCAGTTACCGCCTTTCAACTCATATTTGCAAAATTCAATCTGGCTTTCAATGGAAATGCTGTCCTTTTTGTCCACCGATTGTCTTGCATAGATTGCGTCTATTCGATTGTTCATATTGTCGCTCCTTTTCTTAAAAAAGAAACGGAGCTGCTGACAGTTTTATTATACCGCCAGCAGCCCCGCAAATCAACGATGGCTTCGGAAAACCTTATGCCCCGGCTTCCTCACTCTGCCGTTTGTCGGCATACTTGCGGAACACCTCGTAAAGCTGCTGTTCCAGCTCCCGGCGTTTTGCCGCTTCCTGCTCCGGCGTGAACACCAGGGAGAGATTTTCCAGCGTGATTTCCTTTCCCTGAAAAGTCACGACTTCGGTTTCTTTCTTGTATCTGATATGCTCCATAGTACCTCCGTATTTAGTTTTCAAAGTGCAGTTCCGTCATGCTGCGGCGTGAAATGTTTTCTGTCATCGATCACCGTTCCCTTGTGTGTTGCTGCTGCCGTTTCAATTCTGCCAGCACCTCCGGTGGGATACGGTCAACCAGCCGCTGAATGTCTTTCAGCTCGCTTTCCAGCTTTGCCCGTTCCATTGTTGTGGTCAAGCTTTTTTGTAACACTTGTGGCTAAA
>NZ_QWGI01000073.1:0-3721 GCF_003435125.1 Clostridium sp. AM25-23AC
CTTATTAGCCACTACTGTTACAACGTTAGTATAGCACTTCACATCATGTAAATCACACTGAACTATTAAAAGAGGATGTTCTTTCTAATCAGGTGTATCTGTATCAGAGAAAAGAGGATCGTTTAATCATAGCCTAGCTGATCTGGAAAAGAAAATCTGGTGGAAGCTTGTTTGCCTCTACCAGATTTTCGCGTATCCAGTATATAAAAATATTGCTTACCGGTTTTCAAGTGGATATAATAGATGTAGGTAGAGAGGAGGAAATAAGATGGCAACAGAAATGCAGAATTTGATAACAGAATATGTAACTGCGGTGAAGAAAATTTACGGGAACCACTTAAAACAAGTAATCTTATATGGTTCGTATGCCCGTGGCGATTATACAAAAGATTCTGACGTGGATATTATGCTGTTGGTGGATCTGGATGAAACAGAACTGGATACCTTCTCAGATGCTTTATCAGAGCTTGGATTCGAGTATAATGTAGAACATGATATCTGGATGATGCCGATTGTGAAAAATAAAAAGAGTTTCCTTCGATGGAGTGAAGCTTATCCATTCTATAAAAATGTAAAAACGGAGGGAATTTCCTTATATGAAGCAGCCTGATGAATTTGATATTGGGGATCGGTGGGACCTGGTTGCTCATCGCCTGCAGATTGCAGAAGAAGATCTTGAAACGGCTAAGATATTGATGGAATGCGGCAAATATCGCGGAGCAAATAATAGAGCATATTATTCTATTTATCATACAATTGATGCAGTTCTTTCGGTTCATGGGGTTGCATTCAAACGCCATAAGGATACGTTGGCATATTTTAATAAGAATTTTGTGGCGAAGGAAATTTTTCCAAGATCATTGGGGCGTCAGATTGTTCAATCAGAAGAAATTAGACATGCAAGTGACTATGATCCGTTCTATATTGCTTCGAAGATAGGGACTGAAAAGCAAATTGAAACAGCAGAGATAATGTTGGAACATGCAAGAAAGTATATTAATAATCAAAAAAGAGAATAGGATTAAAATCGGAAGCAGGGGACGATTGTCAACTGCTTCTATTGATTTGATGCAGCGATGTATTATGTTAATGTGCCAATGTGTCAGTGATATTTTAAGTCTATAGTTTATTTCTAAGCTGTAGTGGAGGCTTAATTTTTATTTGTAAAATTTAGTAGTTATGATTATAGGCATGCTTGACACATTGACACATAGTATTATTGGAGGGTTAAGATGAAAAAAAGAAAAGAGGAAAAAACTGGGGCGACAATGGTAGACAATAGTAGACAAACACATGTAATAAAACTACTGGGGTTAGAAGAAGAGGAAGAAAATAAATTCAGTAGTTTGGAGCGAAAAAGCAGGATGCAGAATCAGGTAAGATTTTATCGTGATTTTTATCGTGCACTGTGCGCACCAGAATGTAATTTGGAAGGGGACAAGATGTTCCTAAACTTGATACAGAATGATATAACACTTACAATGCTTTTTGCCAAAGGTATAGGACGAAAAGAATTGTATAAAGAGTTGAATGTTATTTTTGAACTACAAAGAGACGTTGGAGAAAGGATGTGCAAAATAAAATGGGAAGAGTTAGAAAATAATTCTGATAAAATAAGTAAGTCAGATGCGGATATTGAGTATGGACAGTATGAATGGGAAAATATTGTAGATGACGGAAACAATATAGAGGAATTTTTGGAAAAACAGGATGTAAAGTGGAAATACATGATGGATTGTTATAGCCAGATATTAGAAATCTTATTGGACTCAGAATTCCCATTAAAAGATGTGATCGATAGAATAAGGAAAGCATTTAAAATTGAAAAAACAAGTTATGAGAAAATTAAACGAAACAAACAAGCTTCATACATGTTTGATAGAGATAATATATATGTGAATCTTTATTTGTATGGACGTGGTCGTTTTATACAATATTTCTATGCTGATTTAATTCCAGATTTTTCGCTTTTTAAAGATATTGTAAACTATGACTATGGATTGCCAAAGGACAGCTACTCTCTTAAAGATGTGGCGAGAGTGTATACGAAAATGTTAGGAAAGACAGGAGAGGATGATTATAAGAAAATATATCAAAATATTGTGAAGCAATTTCAAAAATTGCACTATACAAGTAAATACAGAGAGGATAAAAAAGAAGACAAACCCGACGATATGTATACTGTATATAACGTAAAATGGGTAGAAAATACAATTCGAAATTATAATATAAAGTATGCAGAGTTGGGAGAGGCATTATCAGTATATATATTTTTTAAAAGAAAAAATTATCGGGAGGAAGATTATACAGAAGATGATTTAGAGAAAGTACTCAGTCTCTATGGAAAAATTTTAGATCTCATGGTAAAGTACGGAAAACGTTCAAAAATTGTCAATGAAATAAAAAAATTAGGAAATTATTATAGAGAAGAGTATCGTAAAATTTTTGATAGAGCAGACAGGGATTATCAAGAGTCAATGATTGAAAGATTAACAGAAGAGCTGTTGAACATTTATACTTATGGCATAGGAGGGACGCAAGGAGCTATATATGGATATTCTAAAAAAGAAATAAGGAAAATGGTTAGTTCAAAAAGAACGAAGAAAAAAGACAATTTAAAGCATATGGAAACTTTTGATTTCGGTGAGCTTGACCTGGCAGAGCTTTTAAGAAATATTAAAAACGACAGTAAAGCAGAAGATAAAGATTGAATATAAAAATAGAAACTGATTGTACAGATTTTTGAGCAGTTTGTTTATGAGAAATAAGGTAAGTCCATGTTATACATAAAAACCAAGTATAACATGGACTTACCTTATTTGTAGGAATGAATGCAGAGGCGGGGAAGATTAAGAGTACAGTGACGATGGTAGTGGAATATTCTCAAAAAAATGTTGACCCCTAAAAGGGAAATGATATCTGCTATAGTTTAAGCATAGATCGGAGCGAGCAACAAACATTCCAATGCTGATCTTGCGAGTGGTTTGGTGTAAGCAAAGAGCTAAATATAATAAATGATAGCATGATCAGCAGCTATCAGAGGAGGAAATATGACTACAGAGGAAAAAGCAACTTACTTTGAAGAGACAGTGAGGAAATCTATAAATCCGAAAAAACAGGCAGATTACATTTCTATTAACGAAAAAGGGACCGCAGCCAAGTTGGGTGATAATGAGATCGAGCGAATTATAAACGCAGCGATAGTTGTGGAGTATGAGGGTGCACGTTATGAGTGGCAGATTGAAGATGGTAAGCCGATTACTATTCCGACAGGTATGCGTATTTGCTTGAAAAACATGAAAAAAGCAGCATTAGAATTAGGTGACAACATCGAATACAAGCAGCATGTATTCTTTCCTAATAAGGAACAGGAGGAGACTTTTTCAATCTTTGGAATTGTTGAGAATGAAGAATTTGCAGTAGCGTTCAGTTACAACCCAAATAAGGAAGAAATCAAGTACGTTTGCGAGGATAAGATGATTAATGGTGCTTCTGATTTATACGCAATAGTGCGTGATGCTTGGATGGAGGGAATGAAAGATGGAAGGAAGGAAACCGTCAATACGCAGGGAGAAACCAACGATCAAGAATATATATGTTCCGAGATGCCGTGGTAAGAATCCTGTGGAAACAGATACGGGAGAGTGCAACATGCACTCTCTGGTATCTACGGAAGAGAAATGCATATTGCGAAGCTAAACGGCCGTCTTTGCGGAGCAAA
>NZ_QWGI01000074.1:0-3706 GCF_003435125.1 Clostridium sp. AM25-23AC
CATAGAAGAATCTAATTTACAGAGATTTTCTCATAGTCTCTACAAGGATGATAGATCATCCGGATTTCCTTTTGAACTTCCAATTTTCAGCGACTTTACTGCTACCGATGCATCTTCTGCACGTTCTTCTTTATTTGTCTCTGTTTCTTCATGTGCAGAATCTGCAGGGGCAATCGTAGTTATTTCCGGTATCGTCTTCTGAGCAGTCTGGCAGCCGGTCATAAACAAGCAGACAATCCCGAGCATTATAAATCGTTTTTTCATGTTATCACCTCCTGAATCACACGCGCTCAAATGACAGATATCTCGTCCCCTGAAAAGTGAGTTTTCCGATATCTCCTTCCGCCAGCATTCCATATTCTCTTCCTGAAACCTGTAGTTCCATCCGGTCACCGCTCTCTACCTGAAACGTGACATAGTAGCTGGTACTTGAAGTCGAATGAAAGCCATGAGCTCCAGACAGGTCACCCGCATTTGCATGGCTATGATGTGTGATATTTTCACGCTTTGCGACGATGGTTGCACTCACCGACAGACGCGGTGACTGATTGTTTTTGTGCCATGTTCTGATTCCGGTCACAAACTGAAAGATGATCATACCGAAAACGATCACGAAGATAATTGGAAACATATATTCAAACAGCATAAACATATCGCTCACCCCTTCTTAATCTTGCGTCTAACGATTCCCCTGAGCACAGCATATACAACAATCACGAAAAGCGAGGCAGCGCTATACAGTAATGCTTCTGTATACCAAGGCGCAGAATTCTGTTCGTATAGTTTCGGAAAGCGCTTGTACTCATAGAAATCCATACTCGTTTTAATCACAATCACATAAAAACTCGCATAGATCATACATTTTAAGAAATCGTAGAGTTTATTCATATCATCACCTCCGCGATACACTGCTCAATTTTTTTGACTTCAACAAACTGGAATTGTGCGCCCAGATAAGGGCGAGTAGTCTAGCAGGTGGAATGCCTGTCTGGTAAGGTCTAACCAACCGCCAGTAGCGAGTCTTGGGTGACTGTCAGTAATGATAGTTGCTAAGCGTAGACAGCGAGAAAATAGAGAGTGTGATTGAGCCTCGAAATTTTGACATTTAGAAGGCTGACGTTCTAATTTCGACGGAAAGCAACACAAATCAATTCGCATTGGTGAGAAATGGTTTGCTTCTGCGGGGTCAAAGAGCACTTTATGTTTTACATTGTGATTATTCAGTCAACTGGGGAGAGCCTATTGTTTCTTGCCATTGCAAGTATGGCAAACAACTGCAAAACAGGAGAATGTCAAAAGAACAGTAGGCAGTCGGATAGCTTCATAGTACTGAAGAAGTTGGGTAATGCCAACGGAGGAAAGGGAGCTACATAATAAGGGTCTTTCTGAGGACACATCAACCGTACTCAGGGACGGAGGTATTGATGGAAACGAAATTAGAAAGAATAGCAGAAATATCGGCAAATTCGCCGAGACCAGAGTTCACATCGTTGTATCATCTAATCAATAAAGAAATGCTTTTGCAATGTCACAAAGAATTAGACGGAAACAAAGCAGTCGGTGTTGATGAGATTACTAAGAAAGAGTACGGGAGAAATCTGGAGCAAAACATAGATGACTTGGTAGAAAGACTGAAAAGAAAATCATACAAACCACAGCCATCAATTAGGGTATATATCCCTAAAAGCAATGGAAAACGTCGACCATTAGGAATTGCGTGCTATGAGGACAAAATAGTCCAATTAGCATTAAAGAAGATATTAGAAGCTATCTATGAACCGAGATTTCTGAACTGCATGTACGGATTCAGACCAAATCGAGGATGTCATAACGCAATAAAAGAACTGTATAAGAGATTAAACAACACGAAAATCTGCTATATTGTGGATGCTGACATCAAAGGATTCTTCGACCATATGAAGCATGAATGGATTATCAAGTTTCTCAAACTTTATATTAAAGACCCCAACATAATTGGTCTTGTCAAGAAGTATCTTAAAGTGGGAGTGCTGGATAATGGTGAACTTATGGTGAATGAAGAAGGTTCAGCTCAAGGCAATATCATAAGTCCAATCCTAGCAAACATATATATGCACAATGTATTGACACTATGGTATAAGTTTATTATTACCAAAGAATGCAAGGGAGATAACTTTCTAATTGTATATGCAGATGATTTTGTTGCAGGATTTCAATATAAATGGGAAGCAGAGAATTACTACAAGCTTCTTAAAGAACGAATGGAGAAGTTCGGTTTGCAATTAGAAGATAGTAAAAGTCGTCTCTTACAAAGCGGTGCTTATATTGCAAGGGCAAAGCAAAAGAGCGGTGAGAGTATCAGATTACAAACATTTGATTTTCTGGGATTCACATTCTATTGTGGGCGTTCACGCAAAGGCATGCCATATATAATGCCAAAGACAAGCTCTAAGAAATTCAGACAGAAAATTCGAGACATCAAGGTATGGTTATATCCGAATAGAGACCAACCGCTAAAGAAACTAATGGGTATGCTAAATCTGAAACTAATAGGTCATTATAGGTACTATGGCATAAGTTTTAATGGCAGAATGATTTCAAACTACAAACAACAAGTGAGAGAACTTCTGTTTAAGGTGCTGAATAGACGAAGTGACAGAAAGAGTTATACAAGAGAAGGATTCATTGAAATGCTGAAATATTATCCATTGGCAATGCCAAAGATTTATGTCAGCTTGTTTTGAGACTGCAAATATTATTATGAAGAGCCGTATGCGGGAAAGCCGCACGTACGGTTCTGTGAGGGGCTTACATTGTGAGGTGTAAGTCTACTCGACTGTCGGGTTCTTTACATAGATAAAATATTAATTTTTCTTTCCACACCTAAAAAAAATAAAGTCTGGTTGATGAATAACTCCTCCAAACATATCTGCTCGCTTTTCTCTAATTGATTCTGGTACTTTTGATTCCTGACATTCCTCAATGATAAATCCAGCAGAAACAATATCATTTATTAATGTTGAAATCGTTCTATGATAAAGTTCATATTCATCTACTACCCAATGAATAACACGCTTACCCTCTATTCCGTAATTTCGTAGATTAGCATATAATCTTTCTCCAGTTTCTGCTCTGGTATATCTGTCAAAAGTCCCATCATATGCTGTACTTATTGGGTGTGACATCGAAAAAACACATTTGCCATTTTCATTCAAGTGACTATAAATCTGTTTCATAAGTCTTTCAAAATTTTCTACATAATCAAAAGCCAATGAACTTGTAATAACATCAAACTTTTCCTCTAAATCATCCAATTCTTCAAACGCCAGTCTTCTGTATTCAATATTAGAGGCAGCATTATTTTTTCTTGCATATGCTAACATTTTTTCCGATATATCAATTCCAAGAACGGATAACGCCCCCTTCTTTGAATATTGAAGTGCATGTTGCCCCATACCACATCCAATATCTAATACTTTCTTTTTATATAGTTCAGGTATCATTCCTAATATTATTGGTGTCTCAATAATATCATTAAAATTGATTTCTTTGCTACGTATTTTCTCGAAGTTTTCGTAAAATAAATCATTATCATAAATATTTTGTTTTGACATTCTGCAACCAGCCTTTCATATAAAAAATTATTTTTTGTTTTCTTCTACTTCCATCTTCTTGTCTTTCGGGCAACAAGCATCCTTCTCTTTCAGCTCGGTCAATTCCGATTTGT
>NZ_QWGI01000075.1:0-1606 GCF_003435125.1 Clostridium sp. AM25-23AC
CCGTTCCCGCGGCGGAGATACTACTGGTTAAGCTAGAAAGAGCGCAGGGTGGATGCCTTGGCACTAAGAGCCGATGAAAGACGTGATAAGCTGCGAAAAGCTTCGGGGAGGAGCAAATATCCTTTGATCCGGAGATCTCTGAATGGGGAAACCTACTTGAGTGCACCTCAAGTGACGTATGGTGAATACATAGCCATACGCCGGGAACCCGGTGAACTGAAACATCTAAGTAGCCGGAGGAAGAGAAAGAAACATCGATTCCGAAAGTAGCGGCGAGCGAAATTGGAAGAGCCCAAACCGGAATGCGTGCATTCCGGGGTTATGGACCACGATATGTGACCCGTATGGTAATGGAACTGTCTGGGAAGTCAGACCAGAGAGGGTGAAAGTCCCGTACATGAAACCAGAAGGGAGCTAGTGGGATCCAGAGTACTGCGAGACACGTGGAACCTTGCAGGAAGTCGGGGGGACCACCCCCCAAGGCTAAATACTCCTTAGTGACCGATAGCGCATAGTACTGTGAAGGAAAGGTGAAAAGGACCCCGGGAGGGGAGTGAAAGAGAACCTGAAACCCTGTGTTTACAAGCTGTGGAAGCACGTTAAGGTGCGACCGCGTACTTTTTGTAGAACGGTCCGGCGAGTTGCGGATGCTGGCAAGGTTAAGCACTAAAGGTGCGGAGCCGAAGCGAGAGCAAGTCTGAATAGGGCGTCAAGTCAGCATGTGCAGACCCGAAACCGGGTGATCTATCCATGTCCAGGTTGAAGCGAAAGTAAAATTTCGTGGAGGACCGAACGCACATCCGTTGAAAAGGGTGGCGATGAGGTGTGGATAGGGGAGAAATTCCAATCGAACCCGGAGATAGCTGGTTCTCCTCGAAATAGCTTTAGGGCTAGCCTCGTATTAGTCTGGTGGAGGTAGAGCACTGAATTTCCTAGGGGGCGTCAAAGCCTACCGAAGAATATCAAACTCCGAATGCCATACAGATGATGTACGGGAGTCAGACGGCACGAGATAAGTTGGGTCGTCAAAAGGGAAAGAGCCCAGACCTGCAGCTAAGGTCCCAAAGTGTGTGTTAAGTGGAAAAGGATGTGGGATTTCAAAGACAACTAGGATGTTGGCTCAGAAGCAGCCACACATTCAAAGAGTGCGTAATAGCTCACTAGTCGAGAGGTCCTGCGCCGAAAATGTCCGGGGCTGAAACACAACACCGAAGCTCAGGAATGTATTTATACATTGGTAGAGGAGCATTCTTAAAGGGGCGAAGCAGTACCGATAAGGAGCTGTGGACTTTTAAGAAGAGAGAATGCCGGAATGAGTAGCGAGATGGAGGTGGGAATCCTCCAGGCCGAATATCTAAGGTTTCCAGGGTAAAGCTGATCTGCCCTGGGTAAGTCGGGGCCTAAGGCAAGGCTGAGAAGCGTAGCTGATGGACAACAGGTTTAGATTCCTGTACCACATGGTATCAGAACTGTGGGGACGCAGAGGGATAAGATGACCGGGGAACAGAACCCCGGGCAAGCGTAGGAGGTGTCAGGCAGGCAAATCCGCCTGATAAGCCAAAGACGTGACGCGGACCGAACTCAAGTAGGGAAGCATCCGATTCCA
>NZ_QWGI01000075.1:1616-3053 GCF_003435125.1 Clostridium sp. AM25-23AC
GACAGATTCCCGGGCAAGCGCAGGAGGTGTCAGGCAGGCAAATCCGCTTGACAAGCCAAAGGCGTGACGCGGACCGAACTCAAGTAGGGAAGCATCCGATTCCAGCTGCCGAGAAAAGCCGCTATTGTGTATCATGTGCCCGTACCGTAAACCGACACAGGTGGATGAGGAGAGAATCCTAAGGCCGGCGGGAGAAGCATTGTTAAGGAACTCGGCAAAATGACCCCGTAACTTCGGGATAAGGGGTGCCAGAGAGATCTGGCCGCAGAGAATAGGCTCAAGCAACTGTTTAGCAAAAACACAGGTCTATGCGAAACCGTAAGGTGATGTATATGGGCTGACGCCTGCCCGGTGCTGGAAGGTTAAGAGGAGAGGTTAGAGCAATCGAAGCTTTGAATTGAAGCCCCAGTAAACGGCGGCCGTAACTATAACGGTCCTAAGGTAGCGAAATTCCTTGTCGGGTAAGTTCCGACCCGCACGAAAGGCGTAATGATTTGAGCGCTGTCTCGACAATGCACCCGGTGAAATTGAAATACCAGTGAAGATGCTGGTTACCTGCGCCAGGACGGAAAGACCCCATGGAGCTTTACTCCAGCTTGATACTGGGATTCGGTAATGCATGCACAGGATAGGTGGGAGGCTACGAGTATGGAACTCCGGTTTCATATGAGCCGCTGTTGGGATACCACCCTTGCGTTACTGGGTTTCTAACCATGGTCCATGATCTGGATCGGGGACAATGTCAGGTGGGGAGTTTGACTGGGGCGGTCGCCTCCGAAAGGGTATCGGAGGCGCTCAAAGGTTCCCTCAGAATGGTTGGAAACCATTCGAAGAGTGCAAAGGCAGAAGGGAGCTTGACTGCGAGACCGACGGGTCGAGCAGGTAGGAAACTAGGACTTAGTGATCCGGTGGTATGAAAGTGGGATTGCCATCGCTCAACGGATAAAAGCTACCCTGGGGATAACAGGCTTATCACTCCCAAGAGTTCACATCGACGGAGTGGTTTGGCACCTCGATGTCGGCTCATCGCATCCTGGGGCTGAAGTAGGTCCCAAGGGTTGGGCTGTTCGCCCATTAAAGCGGTACGCGAGCTGGGTTCAGAACGTCGTGAGACAGTTCGGT
Organism: Clostridium sp. AM25-23AC; assembly: GCF_003435125.1. Taxonomy (NCBI): domain Bacteria; kingdom Bacillati; phylum Bacillota; class Clostridia; order Eubacteriales; family Clostridiaceae; genus Clostridium; species Clostridium sp. AM25-23AC. The sequence goes on from NZ_QWGI01000075.1 coordinate 2,739, forward strand.
CCCTATCCGGCGCAGGCGGAGGATATTTGAGAGGAGCTGTCCTTAGTACGAGAGGACCGGGATGGACGGACCGCTGGTGTACCGGTTGAGCTGCTAAGCTCATGGCCGGGTAGCCAAGTCTGGCAGGGATAAACGCTGAAGGCATCTAAGCGTGAAGCCCCCCTCAAGATGAGATATCCCATTCGAAAGAAGTAAGACCCCTTGAAGACGACGAGGTAGATAGGGCAGAGGTGGAAGTGCAGTAATGTATGGAGCTGACTGTTACTAATCGGTCGAGGGCTTATCCAGGAAGGTCTGGTTGGTTGATGAAACGGT
>NZ_QWGI01000076.1:0-2950 GCF_003435125.1 Clostridium sp. AM25-23AC
TTCTAAAACAGAATGGTGACCGCTGAGCTCCGTAAAATGCAGTTTCTAAGCTGTTCAATATCAACCCTTAGATAAGCCATGGTGGTTTCAGTACTTGAATGTCCAAGGATTTCGGAAATGACCGGAAGAGGAATCCTGTTTTCCAGAAGTCTTCCTGCCAGACTATGTCTCAGTGCATGCGCACCGTGATGACGCCCTTCCGTTTTAATTCCAGCCTTTAAAAGATGCCTGTGGACAGTAGAGCCGACAGCAGATGCTGTAAATTCATGTATAGGTGCCCTGTGTCTGACAAAAATATGATCCGAATTACAAGTCGGACGACCGTATTTCATGTATTCGATAATGGACTCACCTACATCTTTCAGAAGAGGCAGTTCTATTTGTTTTTTTGTCTTAACCTGATAGAAACTGATTTTATTTGTTTCCCAGTTAATATTTTCAAAACGCAGATTTGCCACATCACTAGCTCTTAATCCGAGCCTTGCAATCAACAGGATAATTGCATAATCCCGCCTACCGCCGGGATTGCCGAGATCGATCTCCGCTAAAGTTTTTGAGACTTCTTCTGCTGTATAAACAGAAGGAAGTGTGCTGTTTTTGTTGTAATGAATGCAGGGGATCCTCTTATAGGTATCCTTGTCATAAAAACCATTTTTAAAGGAATATTCCAGAAAAAGTTTTACTGCTCTAAGTGTTGCAGCTGCAGTCGGTTTTGAAAAACAGGATAACGCTGCGATAAAATCATAAATTACAGAAATAGTGATTTTTTCAAATGAGCAGCACCCTTTTCCTTCCAAGAAATCAAAAAATCTTTCCAGATAAAGCTGTGTTCGTAGAATACTGTCTTCCTTGATGTTTATGCTCCTACGATATTTGTTGTAGCCTTCTACTGCCGGAAGAAAGACTTCCGGGAACTGGTATTCACGCTTACGTTCTTTGATCATAACGGAATTGTTAAGCTTAAAATCTGAAAGCATTTCCATGAATCTTAAAAAACATGGTTTCTTATTTCGAATGTCACTTGAAAGATGGTAGTGGTCTTCAAGAAATGACAGCGCAAGATCCATGGAAAAATAGATTTCATTTTTTCCTGCAGCATAAGTTTTTAACTGATTTGTGATGCACTTAAAGGAGTACACAGTTCCTTTGGAATATTTTGCAGCAACAAGCCAGTCATAGGTCTGTTGGATGAGTTCGTCCAGTGTTTGTTGTTCTTCCATAATTACCTCCATGATATTTATTGACCGTGGTCTATAATAATCATGAAGTTTTATGCAAAGTTGCACAATCAGAAAATGGCAGATTTATGGGATGTGCGGCTATGAACTTTTCATAATAACTTACTTTCCATAACCGACGCCGCCTTTCTGGTTGGCAATGGCGATAATTTGTGTGTTCACTTTGCAATCACCTCGTTTCTGGAATAAAAAAAGGAGAATGTGACGTAAATCAACATTCTCCCTGAGAAACGATATGCGATTGTATTGCTGCTTGTCTTATTTGTGTTCAGCTTTTGGGGAGCCATCCCGCCGCAAACCCGCATGAATACTGGATTTCTGCTTGTTTGTCTTTCCCTTTCCCGAATAACCTCTGTTCAACGATATGTACAGCCGGGATATTTCCAAAAAGGTGCTGGCAGGGCGTATGACCCGTTCCCGGCAGGGGAAGTTTTGTGGTGGGCAACCGCCCCTCGGTTTGATGCGTGACCCGGAGGATAAGGGACATTTGATCCGTGACCCTGAGACAGCACCGGTAATCCGAAAAATCTATGATATGGCGCTGGATGGCTGGGGATGCATGCGGATTGCAAAGCAGCTCATGGATGATAAAGTCCCGATCACCAGAGTAAAAAGCAACACAGAATGTGATGTAAATTACTATTCATGGGGAAGTGCAAGAATCAGCCATATTCTGCGGAATCCCTTTTATAAGAGCGCACATCTGGTCTGCCGGACACATCAGAAAGGGATTCGCTCCAACACCTATGACATTATCCCTCGTGAGGACTGGGAAATTATCGAGGATTGCCATGAAGCAATCATCTCCCCGGAAGAATGGGAGCAGGTACAGGAAATCATTGACCGCAGACCAACCATTATGAAGGGCAACTCCTGCCCCTTTTATAACCTGTTCCACGGTATCATTTATTGTGCGACTTGCGGAAAGTCCATGCAGGTGCGGTATGAAAAGGTTGGCAGAACCGGAAAGAATCGTTTTACCGGCGAACAGCGAGAACCGATTGATAAGGCGTATTATATCTGCCAGACCTACAACAGGCTGGGCAAGAACGCCTGTACCAGCCACAAGATCGAAGCCAGAGATTTGTACAACCTTGTGCTGAAAGATATTCAGGAACTGGCAAAGACTGCGCTCAAAGATGCCGATGCTTTTTATCAGCGGCTGAGCAGCCGGATGGAGCGCCGGTATCTTCTGGATGCCTCCCAGACACAGAAGGAATGTCAACGCCTGGAAAGCAGGAATCGTGAAATTGATGAGATGTTCCTGAGCCTATATACCGATAAGGCAAAAGGAATCCTGACTGAGCAGCGTTTTATGAAGCTGACAGCAACACTGGAACAAGAGCAGGAAGCCAACCAGAAGCGCCTGCAAGACCTGCTGTTGATGATGCGCCACTCTGACGAACAGGAAAATGAAGTCCGCACCTTCATCAAAGAAATCCGGCGCTATGCAGCCATTGAAGAACTGGATGAAGCGGTGCTGAACCGGCTCATCAGCAAAATTTTGGTGGGCGAAGTCAAGAAGATTGACGGACAGAAGGTGCAGGAAGTCAGAATCGTTTATAACTTTGTCGGAGAAATCCCGGAGATTACAGCATAATCATTTCGCCTCATCTCTCAATCAGCGAGGGATGAGGCTTTTCTTTTTGTAAAATTGCAATAGATATATTCATAATTTAACCTGTTGTGCTAGATAAAATAATATAAAGAAA
>NZ_QWGI01000077.1:0-2613 GCF_003435125.1 Clostridium sp. AM25-23AC
TGCATATTGCGAAGCTAAACGGCCGTCTTTGCGGAGCAAAACGGCCGCATTCCGTTTCTGAACAGCCGAATTTCTACCAGTCTCTGCAATCCAATCCTTATAATGATAGTAGCCATCCCAGTGGTGGTGAATAGATCATTTTAAGGAGGATAATGTATGCAGTTGGATTACAAGGACATCATTATCAAACACTACGCGCTATCAATGTCCGGTAGCGAAATAGCTCGTCAGGCTGGTTTCAGCAAGTCTGGTGTTAATGACTTCTTGAGAGCATTCAAGAAGTGCGAAGATCTGAGCTATCCATTACCAGCAGGCATCACTAACTATGGTATTGCCCTGAAGGTGTATGGAGCTGTTCCTGGATCAGGAGGACGAAATGAGAACATCGAGTTACCTGATTATGAAGATGCTGCCAAGCTTATGGCTACCCGTAAAAACATGACACTCATGTTTCTTTGGAACCGCTATAAGAAAAAGTGCGAAGAAGAAGGCGCTCGTTTCTATCAGTACAGTCAGTATTGTGAGCTCTACAACAAGTGGTGCGAAGAGAATTATGAGACCGCCCACTTTGATGCCATTATCGCACAAAAAATGGAAGTTGACTTTGCTGGTCAGACCTTCTCAATGACAGATCCTCTTACCGGCGAGATCATGGCCATCGTTGTATTTGTAGCCATCCTTCCTTATTCACAGTATATCTATGCAGAAGGAATGCTCTCAACGAAGGAACCACAGTGGATCGAGGTCAACAATCACGCACTGGATTACTTTGGTGGAGTTCCTGCTTTAGTAGTCTGTGACAACTGTAAACAGGCTGTTATCGTTAATCAGGACTGGATCGAGCCGGAACTGAACAAGGATTATGCTGACTGGGCTGACCACTATGGCACTGTTATTCTTCCTGCGAAGGTCCGTAATCCGAAATTCAAGAGTTCTGTAGAAAACGCAGTAGGCATTCTCGAGAAGGGCTTCTTCCACAAACTTGAAGAACGTCAGTATTTCTCACTGGAACAGTTTAATAAGGATCTCTGGAAGGAACTGGAGGCTCTGAATAAAGAGCCATTCAAGAAGAAGGAACACAACAGATACTACTATTGGGAAGAGGAACAAACGGAATTGATGCCGCTCCCCTCCATGCATTATGAGTACATGGAGAGAAAGACGGCAAAGGTATCAAGCGACTTCCACGTACGCTTTGACAATGCTTATTATAGCGTAGATAAAGCATTTCTGCACAAGAAAGTATCTATTAAGGCTTCTTCAACCGTAGTTCGTATTTATTCCCTTGCCGGAGAGTTTCTTTGTGAATGGCCCAGAGCTACTCGTAAGGGGCAGTGGTCAACCAATCCTGAACACCTGCCAGATCACTATAAAGGATTTACTCAGTGGAATGGTCCTTACTTTATTCAGAAAGCGCAACTCATTGGCAAGAATACAGAGACTGTTATCCGGACGATCCTCAAATCCAGACCATACGAAGTACAGACCTATCGTATGTGTCTGGGTATTCTGAACTTTACAAAGAAGTACAGCAATAAGACTCTGGAAGAGTGCTGTAAGCAGGCGGTTGCTCTGAATAAGCAGAAATATACCTTTATCAAGAATACGATAGCTGTTGTAGCAGATGATCTCGGAGAAGCAGGCTATCATCATCCCACATCGGCAAAGAAAGAACCGGTACGCGGAGGGTATGTAATGCCACCGGAAGCTTCCAGTATCGACACTCTTTTATCACGCAGCAAGGCTCTTGCTGATCAGATACGAGAGGGGGCCGATGAATAATGCTTACAGGAACTGTACTGATAAATGAACTCGTTGATGAACTGAACGAACTTAAGCTTTCAACTATGGCAGCTACATTGGATGATCTGTATCACAAACCCGGATTTCTGGAAATGGATCGGCTTACGCTTATTGCAGAACTGATCGGACCACAGTTTCAGGAAAAGGTCAGCACGACATTAAAGAATCGCTTAACAGCGGCACATCTGAAGGGCTCACCTGAAGAATTGTCAGACTGTGTGGACTCTGACAAGCGGGAGTATCTGCCTGCCGGTATAACAGAGGTTCTTTCCTCTTTTGACTTTATTGAAAGAGGCTACAATCTCTGTATTCTCGGAGAATCAGATGCCGGAAAGTCTTACCTTGCAAAAGCTATCGGCATAAAGGCCTGCAACCGATATAACGTCGGTTACTTTCACAGCGAGGAACTTTTGGAAAGCATGGTAGCTCTTAAAGAGCAGGATTACGATAAATATGCTCGCAAGATGAAGAAGTATCTCAAATGGGAACTGATCATCCTGGATGACTTCCTGCTTCACACAATCACTGACGAAAGAGAGATTAAAATCCTCTTTGAGCTTCTGGAGAAGCGGAACGAGCAGAGGAAAAGCACCATCGTATGCTCACAGCGTGATCCGGATAACTGGAAAGCGATGATCCTCAACGATGAGGTATCTGCCAATTCCATCATGAAGAGAGCTACAAAGCACTACACAGTTAAGATCAACACACGATAAGCGGTGGTCTTCTAACTAAAAAATAGGCGGCCGTTGACTTCGGAAAGCGGCCGTTCTAAAACAGAATGGTGACCGCTGAGCTCCGTAAAATGCA
>NZ_QWGI01000078.1:0-2394 GCF_003435125.1 Clostridium sp. AM25-23AC
AAGCCAGCGGAGCGCAGAAGCGATACGAGGACAAAATCAAGAAGCGGAAAAAGGCAGAAATCGAAGCCAAGAAAGCCGCCATTCGTGCGGAGGATATTGCAAAGGGCGTGTTCGTCCCGGTCAGCAGTTTACCGCAGAGAGAGCCGATGAAAGGAGTACAAACAGCATGAATATCACTTACACACAGAACGGCGATTATCTTATCCCGAACATCGTTATCCGCAAGACCAAGCCCCTCGGACACTACGGCAGACTTCGCAAGGCGTATCTGGAAATGCACCGCCCGATACTGTTCAATGAGCTGGTACTATCCGACAAGCTCTTTGAGCATTGCGCCGAGATTGACGAAGCGGCATGAAGCCGCATGGAGCTGATCGTGTGGTCACTGGCAGAGCAAAACGGTGTGACCGAACAGCTGAAAGCCGAAAACCAAATGGAATGGGTGCGGCAGATGAACGCTTGCAAGGCACAGGCAGAGGAGATTGTGAAAGCGGAATTGATTTATGATTGAGTGAGAAAGTCCGGGCAGAAAACTGTTCGGACTTTTCTCATATGTTCCAAAATGACGGTAGAATTGTTCACAAGTTTTATGGTATAATTTTAAGATGAACTTGAGCAACAAATCGTAAAGTCAACACAAAGGAGAATGTAGATGGGGTTATTGGATAAGTTGAAAAAAAGAAAAGAAAAGAGGGAGTCAGAAGAAAAACAGCATCAGGAGCAGCAGTTTCAGCAGGATTTGTCACAAAAGACTGATTCCCAAATACGCCCAGGCGGCGTGTTCATGATACAGCTTCTGATGAAAGAGAAATACGAGATGCCTTCCAATGAGAGGTTTATAGAGATATTGTCGAAGCATCTGGGAAAAGTGGAGCAGTATGGTAGTCGCAAGGCGGGTGTGAAATTTGCCGCCCATGATTACATCTCTGAGATGAAGGATGCCAGCATTCCGGTAACATTGATGATTTCTGACTGTGAGGAATTTGTGCGGGATTCCATTGATGCTTTCAGACGCAGCCAGATGTGGGATTGTATGAGTGACCGTGACCGTATTCTCTCTGAGTGCAAATATCAGATTTTTGCTAATGATATGTTGGGCGGCGGGCTACCTGCAAGAAAACGTGCAAATATGCTTATGGATTATCTGGAGGCACTGGTGGAATTATATCCTCAGTGTGAGGCGGTTTACAACCTTAACTCAGGAAAGCTGATCCTGGCTGATGATATCCGGAAAAATGAAATCCCCGGCGTTGACCGCTTTATCCGGTACGCAGTAAACGTTCGTTTTTTTAATGTTCAGGGGACGGAGGACAGTGTAGTGGACACGCTTGGTCTGAGTCTTTTGTATATAGAAGATTTGCAGTATCACTTCCGTGACATGGATCCAAACTGGGTAGTAAATCACGCCTACAATTTGGCATCCTATTTGCTGAACAATGAAAAGCCTATGAAGGATGGGGATACCATCGACGGCATTCGGAACGGAATGATCGTGCAGGACATCCAGTGGAAGTGTCAGTATGAGGATGCACTGATTCAGCCAGCGAGGATAGTCATGGATGTTTGCATGGGCGAGTATGCAGCCGGAAATCGTGATTGATGTATTGTGATGTGATGACGAAAATATAAAAAGATAAATAAGAATTTGAAGATATACAATAGAGAGTGTGATGACATGACGGATATTAGTGGTATTTTTTCGATAAGTAGTAGTACAAAACATCAATGGATTTCATTATGTGGACATTTGGAAGTTGTTATTGGAAATTATTTTCTTTCACAATCAGGAAATCCAGGAGCATATTGGTATGCTATATACTACGACTCATCAGTAGACGGGTATAATGAATGTGTAGAAATCACAGATAAAAATTTAATTGGTTATGTATATTGTGATGATAGAGTAGCCTTTGTTTTGAACAGTTTCCTTGAAAGATTTATAAACGATACTGTAGATTATAATATTCATTATGTTGGTGTAGAGTCTTTAGACGAAGAATGTATTGAATGCAGAAGATACTTTGATTATTGTGAGCATATTTTACCTGCTTTATGGATAGATGATGATTTCTTAAACAATGAAAAACTTGAGTTTGATTATGAAAAATTTGAGTTGATAGATACTGGTATTAAGTATCTTAATCCGAAGCATTTTTCCGTAAAAAGCTTTGTAGAGTATTGTAGATTCAGTAAAGAGTGAGATTTCTATAAAATAAAAGATAGATTCTCAGTTATTAGCAGCAATTTCAGTTTGTCGTTCTAAAAATTCAACTGAATAATCCCAGCAAAAACCGCTGCTACATGGAAGTCAACAAACCATGCAACAGCGGTTTTTCTTTATCGTTTTTTCCTCTGGCTGATAGGCGTTCCCATTTTCTTTGACTTTTTGAGAAT
>NZ_QWGI01000079.1:0-2257 GCF_003435125.1 Clostridium sp. AM25-23AC
TCTGAAAGTTACAGCCAGAATATGCAGCGGCTTGGCCGGGAGCTGATGACCACCAGCGAGATCACCACCATGCCCGGAGATAAATGTATCTTGCAGCTTCGGGGGCTCCCGCCTTTCCTGTCCCCGAAGTATGACTTGAAAAAGCACCCGAATTACAAGTACACAGCCGAATTTGATAAAAAGAAAAACGCCTTCCGCTTGGAAAGCCTGTTCCGCCACCGGCCATTGAGACTAAAGCCGGAGGACGAATACACGGTGTACGAAGTGGACGGCTCCGACACGGACGAAGAAGCTGACCTGTTGAATTTCGATGATCTGGACAGCGACGAGTTTGTGTAACTTCGGGCCATGATGACCCGAAGCGCCGCCGATGTGGGCGGCTTTTTTTGTACCCAAAACCATCAAACAAACAAAATGGAGGAACGTATATGGAATTTTTCAATCAGGCAATCGACATTCTCAAAATTCTGGTCATGGCTCTTGGCGCCGGTCTGGCGGTGTGGGGCGTCATCAACCTTCTGGAAGGTTATGGGTCGGACAACCCTGCGGCAAATGCTCATGTGCGGTAAAGTAATAAAAAGATTTAGGTAGCCGCCTTAACTATTCCTAAATAAGATAATATGCACAGTATTTTCTCGTAAATAGAAAATAAATTATTGCATTTTACCAATTATTATGTTAAAATGACAATGTAACAAAGAGCTATGTATTTTTAAGGAAAGGGAGGAATTTAAGAAAATCTATTTTAGCACTTTCAGTAGTAGCTGGAATTGTAGCTGCTCCAATGACTGTATTTGCCGCTCATACTCATAGTTGGGGTTCTCCCCAGTACTATGGATATGAAGATGAAATGCCTGGTATATATGATGACTGGGATAAATGTGCGACACGTCATGTATATAATTACAAACAATGTTTAATTTGTGGAGAAGTAAGCATTTATGAAGTTGAGACGATTGAAATGTCTCACAAATGGGTGAATGGTGCATGTGTATATTGCAACAAAGGTTACGCGAAAGAGATAAATTAACATAGTATCATTACCGGCAAGTTTATGATCAAAAAATAGAAAGCATTGAGAATATTTCAAAATTTCTTGAAAGTACTCTCAGTGCTTTCTTTGATAATATGAAAGGAGAAATAAATGCAAAAAAAACAACTTTCTGTATTAGTACTAATTATTTTATGCTTTTTATTAGGATGTAACAGAGAAACACCAAAAGATGAATCTCAACAAAATTATGAAGATGAATCTAATATTTCTAAAACAAATGGAGAAGAACTTGTAAATATAAACAGTGAATTGTTAGGTTCGACTCCTTTTGATATCCAAATCGATAAAACAGCATTGCAGACTAGAAAAGAAACAGAAACAGAAGTTACAATAAAGACAAATTTAACAGACTGGGGTTATACTGTTTCTTCTGAAAAAGGGAAAATATCTGATATAAATAAAAATTCATTCATATATATAGCACCTAAAGATGAGAGGGATGATACTATAAAAATACAATTATCGGACTATGAAAATGGCATATCATATGAATATACAATTCCACTTATTTTTGCGGGAAACAATGAACATTCTTTAGATAAATTCAAGGAAAATCTTTCAAGATTACCTAATAGTTAGTAAAGAGTCGATAGACTAAAGTACCACCATCCTCTTTTATTTCAACTGAATATCCATCCCGCCGCACCGCAGCGGCACATGAAGCAGTAAATCCGAAAAAGATTTGCTGCTTTTTTTGCGTCCATTTTTGGCAAATTTCCAAAAGTTCCGTATTAGACAGTGAAACCAAAAAAGGCTGCCATTTTTTTCAGACAGCGGGCAAAACGCAGCTTCCGAAACGCCTTATTGTCGGGAAAGACCGAGCCGCCGGAAAAGTTCTTGCCGGAAAGTCCGTCCATTCTGCTCTTTTGTGGTTTGTAGGGAGTAAGGGAAAAACGCCAGCCCGCAGCCTTTTATAAAAAAAGCTGGTTATAGATTTTCTGAAAAAGTGGCAGTAGCAAGTGAACGGCAGGCCGGCAGTTTCTTAGAGCAAGATTCTACCGAGGTGCCAAAATTCGCTTATCGCTCATTTTGCCCCTGCGGGAATCTTGTTGGGGAGTGCCTTCCCCAAACCCTGCTTATGCGGCTTGCGCCGCTGAAAAACCCCTCAAAATATTTTTCGGATTTTTCAAAAACAGTTCCGCTTCACACCCTGTTTTTCTCCTATTAGTGAGAGGACACCACGCACAGAAAGGAGGTCAACCA